>BQMV01000354.1 GCA_022181005.1 Anaerolineaceae bacterium
TCTCGTAGTGTAATCCAGACCTCAATTTTCTTGTTTTTTTTTTCAAGGCTACGGCGACCACCGAGATCTACACTCTTTCCCTACACGACGCTCTTCCGATCTCGTATCTCCGCGCGCATTGTAGGCTTGTGCGATGACGGTGAATTTCGCGATGGCTTCCGGCTGATGGTTTTCACGAACCAGTAGATCGCCCATTAAGATATGAAGCGGAAGATAAGTGGGCGCGGAAGATAATGCGTAATAGGCTTCTTCCATGGCTGTGCGAAGTTGCCCGGCGCGCGCCAGTTGGTGCACGCGGTGGATGGCGTCGAGAGCGGCGCTGGATTGCGCTTGCATGATCATTTCTGCCAACGGCATGGGCAGGTCGTTTTCTTGCGAACGTTGCATTTCTTCGCGCGCTTTGTAGAGGTGATCTCGCCAGTGCGGGCGCATTAGCATCGTATTGATGTTGTCGCACAGGCGCTTCAGTTCAGCGTCGTCTGTGACAGAGGCTTGCGCTTCGATAAGCGGCTCATACATCTGCCGAATCTCGTCCGTATATTCAGATGGCGCGACGGCGGCGTCGGCGATCTTCAGCGCTTCGAGGTATTCGATGGATGCGGGGGCGAGGCGTCCCATCTTTTGGTTGACTTGTCCCATCAGCAGACGCGCCCCTAGCGCGAAATTATTATGTTTAATGGCGTGTTGTAATTGCCGCAGCGCCGATTCGTAGCGATTCTCTGCCGCGCGAATTAAACCCAGATCGAAATGTAATGCGGGATGGTCGAAGCGGGCTTCGAGGGCGTGTTCGAGTTCGTTGGCGGCTTGCGCGTCGTTGCCTTTGGTTTGCGCGTCAATCGCTTGACCGATGTGTAAAACCGCTTTGGTTTGGTCAGACTGGTTCAGCATGAGCTGCCCAGCGCCGTGCACCAGAGCTTGAAATCCGCGCCGCTGTTGTGTTGTATTGTCGTCGCTAGTGTATTCGAAGAGGAGTTCCGCCAACTGGGTCAGCGCGCTCTGTCGCGCTTCGGCGATCGGGTCGAGACCCGAATCGGATTCCTTTTTTCCCGAGTCCAGTCGCTTGATTTGCGCCATGGCAATGGGACCCGTTCCGCCTTTAGGTCTTAAAGGTTTGGGCAACAGTTGCCCTGCGCGTAAAAGCGTTTGCGCTTGTTTCGCTTCTGCGCTTTCGGGATGAATTTGCAACGCCCGCTGGATAATGCTGTCGGTTTTCTGAAGATCGCCTGTGCGTTGCACCAAACTGGCTACGTTGATATATTCTGCAACCGCCTGCGGTTTGCGACCGAGCCGTTCGTAGGCGAGCGCGAGCCGCGAATGTGCGGTTAAATGTTCAGGTTCAAGCGTGATGATGCGCGCCCAATTTTCGATGGCTTTATCTACGTCGCGCTGATTGAGAAAGAGTTCGGCGGCGCGCGAGGCGGCTTCTACGCCTTCTTTCAGGCGTCCGGTGCGTTCAAACAGTTGCGCCAATTTTTCCATTGGCACGGGGTCTTGGAGCGAAATTTGAGCGGCGCGCTTGTATATATTTATTGCTTCGTCGAATTCGCCGAGTTGGAATAACGCCAACCCGAGGCTGTTGAGCGCCTTAGGCTGATCGGGAACTTCTTGCAGGGCTTTACGATACGCCGAGGCGGCTTTATTCCACTCTTGATCCCACGCGGCAGAATGTCCCTCGTTCATCGCTTTTTGGAAGAGGTCTTCGTTTCCGGGCATGCGCTAATTATACCGTAGGGACGCATCGTATCGTTGAATCGCTCTAATGAGAGTGGAAAAATGACGCTGAAATCTTGTATAAAACTGCAGCGCTCGCCGCTCTTGTAAACGACCTCAAAGTTAAGTAAGCGGGTACAATAAACTTGCAGGTAGAAATTATGTTGACCTGTAGACTCCTTCAGAGAGCACGATGGTTTCCGCGGAAAAG
This sequence comes from Anaerolineaceae bacterium, assembly GCA_022181005.1. Taxonomy (GTDB): domain Bacteria; phylum Chloroflexota; class Anaerolineae; order Anaerolineales; family Villigracilaceae; genus Defluviilinea. The sequence continues at coordinate 1,922 of BQMV01000354.1, forward strand.
ATGGCAGCGCCTGCAAACTTAAAGGAATTAATAGTTGAGAAATCCGAACAGTTAGGATTTATCCTCGCCGGCGTAACGACTCCCGAGCCGCCTGCGAACTATGCTGTTTTTGAACATTGGCTTGCGCAAGGGCGTCACGGCAATATGAATTATCTCGCCGCAGAACGTTCTCGCGTTCGACGCGCCGATCCGCTTGAGATTCTTCCCGAATGTAAATCTATTTTGGTCTTGGCGACCCCGTATAACCCGCCGTCGCTTGAAACGCAGGCATTAACGGGCAGAGTCTCCGCATACGCGCGCGGCGAAGATTATCACAACGTCCTCCCTGGGCGCATGGCGGAACTTGTTCAATTCATTGAAGAACAAGTTGGAAGTCCGATTAAGAATCGTTGGTACACCGATACAGGTCCCATCCTTGAGCGTGAGCTTGCGCAACGCGCAGGTCTCGGCTGGATCGGTAAAAATTCCTGTCTGATACATCCGCAACACGGCTCCTATTTCTTCCTTTCAGAAATCCTCCTCGATCTCGAACTCGCTCCCGACCCATCGCTCGATACCGATCACTGCGGCACATGCACGCGCTGTCTTGTCGCTTGCCCCACCCAATGCATTCTGCCCGATCGCACGCTGGATGCGACCCGTTGCATTTCTTATCTCACTATCGAACTCAAAGAGGATATCCCGCTCGAACTGCGCGACCAGATCGGAGAGTGGGTTTTTGGGTGCGATATTTGCCAGATGGTCTGCCCGTGGAATCGATTCGCGCCTGAGGGCGACCCCGCTCTAACGAACGAGGAGCCGCTTCCGACTCTAACCAACGAACTGACTCTCACGCCGCAAGCCTTTAACCAGCGCTTCAAACGGACTCCCGTGTCGCGCGCCAAGCGCCGCGGCTACTTGCGAAACGTCGCCGTCGCTCTCGGCAACGCCGGCGAAGCGCTCGCGCTTCCTATTTTGCAACATGCGCTCAACGACGACGAGCCGCTGATTCGCGAGCATGCGCAATGGGCGATAGAAAAAATCAAGCGGACGACATACGATTAATTTTTTATTTCTTATGCTTTCTCTCCTGCTTGCTACGAACAACAAAGATAAGATTGCCGAATTGCAGATCTTATTCAAAGATCTGAATGTTCAACTCATTACGCCCGCGGATATCCGCCTCGAACTCGACGTGATTGAAGATGGACGGACCTATGCTGAAAATGCGTCAAAGAAAGCCTTTGCCTTCGCGCAAGCCAGCGGCTTGCTCTCTCTTGCCGACGATTCCGGTTTGGAGGTGGATGCGCTCCATGGCGAACCCGGTTTATATTCCGCGCGCTACGGATCGACCAACGGCATAAAACTCTCCGCTCCCGAACGACGAAAATACTTGATCGGCAAACTTAGCCTCTTCCCTCGTCCGTGGAGGGCGCGCTTTAAAGCCACAATTGCGATCGCAGACATGCGTTCCTGCTTCCAAATTGTTGAGGGCGTTTGCGAAGGCGAGATAATTTCCGAAGAACGCGGCGCCGGCGGATTTGGCTACGATCCTATTTTCCTTCTCTCCGAGATGGGTAGGACGATGGCGGAACTCAGCATGGACGAGAAAAATCGCCTCAGCCATCGAGCAAAGGCGGCGATAAAAGCGAAGGATCTTCTGCGCCGGCTAGCGGAGACGTAGAAGATCACTTCTTTGCATGATGCAAACGATCTGCCGCCTCTTCGGTAAGCGGAATGTAGATTTGAATTCGCGTGCCTTTTCCGAGCGTAGAGTCGATATGGAGTAAACCGTTAATCAACTCCGCCCGTTCGCGCAAATTGACCATCCCTAAACTGCCGCGTTCATCATACGATTGATTCATCGCGGCTACATCGAATCCCACGCCGTTATCTTCAATCTCCAGAAGCGCGATCTCCGGTTCGAACATCTTTAGGCGCGTCCAAATATGTTCTGCGCGAGCATGTTTGCGGGCATTGTTCACTGCCTCTTCCACAATAGCAAAGATGACGCTTTGTTTGCCCATCTCGATATGTTCCAAAACGCTTTCGTCCACGTTGACGATCGTATCCTGCTCGAATGTTTCGCGTATTTTTTCCGCCATTGCGGTAAGCGCGGCGGTCAACCCTTGCGATTCAAGAATGAGGGGGCGAAGCGTGAACAGCATGTGCCGAATTTCTTTTGTTGTGCGATGAGCCAGTTCTTCAACCTTTATTAATTCAGCGGTCGCCGCGCCGACGTCTTTTGCGATCATCCGCCGTATGATGTTCAGGCGCATCGCTATCGCCGCCACCGATTGCGTGGGCCCATCGTGTAGGTCGCGCGCTAGTTTCTTACGCGCTTCTTCCTGCGCTTCGACGATACGCTCTTTTTCTTCGACTAAATCTTGATATAAACGCGCGTTCTGAATTGCGATCACCGCTTGCCTGCCGATGATATCAAGCACCTTGCATCGTTCAGTTGTGAAGTAGGTAGGTTCGGGATGAGCGAACAGCATAATCCCATAGAGGTTGAATCCGCTGCGCAAAGGAAAACCATACGCTGAAGTGCAAGATCGGAAGGCGATAATGCGCCCGAGTTCGGGATCGTAGCCTACGTCGGCGGAAAGAAGCGGCTCGCCCTCGTCGAGCAATTTTTTGATCAATCCTTCGTTGCCGTGTAGGCGAACGCGCATATCCGCATTTGTATATCGCCGCGCTGAGCCTACTTGCAGTTCGTTCCCTTCAAATAAATAGATTGCATTTACCAGCCGCTCGTCAAGTTGAGGCGCGTCGAGGTTTGTAGACGGATTTAATGCCGCATTCCCCAAGTCGAGCGCGGAGTCAAGCACGCGCTTATAACTGAGCGTGGCGGTTAGCGTGGAGGTTAATTCGTAAATGGCGCGCAGGCGTTCGCTTTCCATGGCGCGGCGGCGTTCTTCAGCGTCCAGTTGTGCGCGGCGCACATTGCGCGTCCGACGCATGAGGAGTCGCCCGCCTAGTGCGCTGACTAATGCGAAAAGCAGCGTCAGCGCCAGTTCGCTTAAGGAGCGCATCGTATTTTCTGCGAATGCGTTGCGCAATACAAAGACTTGCCAGAGCGCGTATCCGCTGCCCGCTATCACCGCGCCCCATACTTCAAAATAAATTGTTCCGGTAAGAATGGGATATAAAGCAGCCCACGTTGAGGCGTTTGTTAAGCCGCCTTGCTGCCAAAAGAAAGCCGCTGCAAGTAGGAAGTCTATAGTTAACGCGATCTGACGATGATAGCGCGCGCGAACGCTTAAACTTGCCAGAATGCTTGTGAGACTATTCCATAAGATCATCAGCGTTGGCGCGATTAGCGTTGTTGCATTCGCTTGCCCGCGCAACAAGAGCGAAACAAGGATGCCCGTTAGCGCGATCCAGCGCATGGAGACGGCGAACCAGTCCGCAATGTAGGGAGTCTCGAAGCGTCGCATAGTCTCTAATGATACCTGAAAATAAACTTCGGGCTTTTCGCTTGCGACGCAGATGGGTTATTAGTTATGAAAGGTTTTGATTTTAAGGTTAGGCGTGCGGCGGCGCATGGGCTTCCCGTTCCGCCAAAGAGGCGGATGCATTGATCGGGTTGCGGCTTTCCAGTCCGTGCGCCATGAAGCCTGCAAGAATCCCAAGGTTGATCCATAGGTTTGGCGTGGCGAACGAATCTTGCGTGAAGTTGTAAACGGCGAGGGCGATCCACGAGAATAAGCCAGCGATTCCGAGATAACGCGCCATGATATTTTTACCTTGTAATGCGCTCAACGCATCGGCGAGCAAAGAAAATTGAAACGCGGCAAAAACGAAGAAACCGATCAGCCCTGTTTCGGCGAGCAAGCGCGCGTACATGTTTTTCGGATTTGGATATAACTTGTTTTCGGGGCTAAGTTGTCGCGCAATTTCAGGCACGACCGTGAGCGACCAGTCGGGAAGATGATCGTAAATATAAAACCCACTTGCGCCCAAACCTACGCCAAGCAGCGGACTCCGTTCGTATACGCCAAGCGTGCCGATCAAATACGCCGAGCGCGCGCCGGCTGAATTCTCAATAACAAACTCTTTCACATTTTTTGCGTTCGATGAAAATATACGGGTAATATATTCTTTTTGCGCGAGAAACGCGCCTGCGCCAACAAGCCCGCCGAGCATTAAAGCCGTAATTCCGAAACGCCACACCCAATTTTTAGAGATGAACCGCTTCATGACGGAGCGAAGTTCGGTGCGACCTATGGATAAAAGCGTCAACGTAATTGCCGCGCCTGCGGTAAGCAATCCGCCGCGCGAATAGGTGGCGAGGATTAATATTCCTGCGAATCCCAGCAAGATAATTTCAAGCCGCTTGAAGCGTGTGAGGCGGATGCCTGTCAACAGCGACGCGAACAGCCACGGCAAATACACAGCGGCGATTTGCCCTGCGAGCCATGCAGGTTCGTACGCCATACCAGAGACTCGATTCGTTCTCACCAACTCGCGCATCGAGAATGCAAGTTGCCAATGTGTCACCATGACTTTCGGAAGGAGCGGCGTATAAAATGCCAGCGCTTGCACACCGCTCCACGCCACGTCCAGCGCGAAACCAGCGAGAATCCATTTGACGGAAAATTTGAGATCGTCTTCGTTGCGATTCATCCACACGGCGGCGATGAAAAAGGATATGCCGATGGCGAGCGTCGCCCACGCGCGGATGACGCGCCCCAAATAATCCTGTCCGCGCAATGGAATCGGATCGAGCCACGCCCCAAAACTGCTCGCGATTAAAGCGATCAGTGCAAACCCGACGAGCGGAGTTAACGCTCCAATGCGCGGGAACGTCGTTTGCCTGCGCATGAGTTGAATCAATAACAATGGCAACAGCAAGGCGACGGGATAAAACGCCAATGGGCGAACGTATGTCCCCGCGCCCATGCCGGGAAAATAGCGAAAACTGGCGACCGGCAACGCGAATAGCGTCGCACCCCACAGAAAACGCGTCAACTTTGCCATAGAGATTCTGTGCATAACGCGATACGCTTCGCGGTGTCGCGTTTACAATTAAGGCGACATAAATGTCGCGGTACATGAATTTTCATTTTGATTTGCCGAAAAATAAAACCGCAAACGCGCTGACAGCGAGAAAACCGATCGCGCCGATCAACAAATACGTGCTGAGCGATAAACTCCGCTCGGAGGGCAAATTCTCCACCTGCGCCATGTCGGCGCGAATGAAGGGATTCAATCCATCGGAAGCCGCGGCTTTCTTGTTCACTTCATCGGTAAACAACCGCGCCCACTTCGATGCGATCTGCACCGCTTGCCGCACGGTTTCATCTGTTGCATAGAAATGCCAGCCGCCCTCCGCGGGTTGACTCAACTCCAATTTGTCCCCGCGCAATTCTTCAACGGGAATTCCAAACTCAGCCGAAAGTTGATTCATAACGGCATCTGATAAGGCAATCTCTTCGAGTTTGCGCGTCTCGCGTTCGAGATAATAGAAATACTGACGGTCTGTATCTTGTGGAAACGCTTCTTCCAAATTGAAATCCACAACTACCGTCGCGCGCGCGCGATACGGCGGAGGCGCGATGTAATAAACCGCCGCGCCGATCACCGCGCCAAGGATCGCGCCAAGAACCCAAAAGCGCCAGGCTTTCAGTAATCGAATCAAGTCGTCAAGAGAAGGGGATGAAAAAATTATCTGCATGGTTGGTAATCATACTTCGTATTGCGTACACGTAATACGAAATACGCAGTACGTAATACTTCATTTCACACATCACCCTAACATCCTTCGCCGCCGCCAATTCCAGATCGGCGCGATGAGTTTGCGGATGTAGTATTTCGCCACGATGGTCGAAAAGAACGAGCCGCCGTCGCGGTAGTGAACGCGGATCATTTCGGGCCAACAGCGATCATCGGCGACGATGGTCTTGCCTGAGGTGTGCAAGCGAAAATTTGCCCACGTCTGCGGCACATATTGTATCCGCGAACGAGCCGCGATACGCGTCCACAGATCGTAGTCCATCGCAAAGTAAAACGACGGGTCGAGCGGACCAACCTGCTTCCACAAGTCCGCGCGGAAGAAGGCGGTCTGTTGCGGGATGTGGACGTATCCCTGACGAAGCAATCGCTCATCCGTTTGCGCCGAGTTGAATTTGCCGATCACGCGTCCGCTTTCGTTGATGAAGTTGCAATCGCCGTAGACCATGCCCACTTCGGGGTGTTCCAGTAAAAATTTCACCGCCGCGCCGACCGCGCCCGCCTCATACGTGTCATCGGAGTTGATCCACGCAAGGATGTCGCCCTTCGCGCGCGCAAATCCCTTGTTGATCGCGTCGGTCTGACCTTTATCCTGCTCGCTCACCCACGAAGCGATTCGCCCTTCAAACATTTTGATGACATCAACAGTCCCATCCGTGGACGCGCCATCCACGATGATGTACTCGATGCGCGGATAATCCTGCGCCAGCACGGATTGTATCGTCGCTTCGATGTAGCGCGCTTGGTTGAAGGAGGGCGTGATGATGGAGACGATGGGGAGAGGCGAGGGGGAAGTCATTGAGGAAGGGAGTTAGCAGTTATTAGTGATCAGTGAGTAGTAATTGGTAATTGGTAATTGAGTTACCAGTTGATGTCGGGATAAAAGAGATGAGCGGAGTCTTCGGTGATCTCGCGGATGCGGTTTATTTCGTCGGTGGATAGTTTCGATCTCCAAGTGTCCACGCTGGCGCGGCTGTCCATTTTTACGGAGTGAGTTTTGCGGCGCGAGAGTTCGGTCGGGTTATCGGAACTGCTCGAGTTGACGATTTTCTCCTCCGCGTGAGGTGTGAAGTCTAATCCCAGCGCGGCGTAGAGGCCACGGAAGCCGTTGACGGGATCGCGCGCGAGGTCTTCATGGCGCACAATGATGAGATGCCGATTCAGCTGTCCCTGCGAATGAACCGTGCGGTAGATCATCGTCCACAACAGGCTGGCTTGACCGATGACGTCATCCGTTTTGATGGCTTGCATTTGTCCGCGATATGATTCGAGATGATCGCGCATCAGCAGAGGTTGATCGAGCAAATCGTTGAAATCGAAATTCCAGCCGAGGCGTTTGAGACTGCTCGCGAACGCGGCGGGGTGACGAACCGTGACGACGAGGTTGAAATCGAATCGCTTTGCAAACCACGGCATCGAAAACACCGCGAACGGATCCTTGAGTAATGCGCGTTGACCGTGTTCGAGCGCGTCGTAAAAAATTTTGAAGTCGCGCCCCATGCGCAAAAAATCTTTCAGCGAGCGAAGCGACTTGATCTCGCTCCACATGTGATAACGATAATCAAGCAATTCCTCGAACGGCGCGAGGTACTCGGCTTCGTTGTCGTCGCAGATGTATTGATACCAATGCTTCACTTTCGCGCGCAACACACCAGGACGATGCAACACATTCAACGGCTCGCTGATGTACGCCGCTTGCGAACCTGCGAGCATTTTGCCAACCCACGTGGTGCCGCTGCGGTGAGCGCCTGTGACGAGGATGGGTTGAGTGGTTGAGTCTTGCGAATCGGTTTTCATCTGAAACTTTTTCTTTTGTACACGGATTATACGGAGCGCACGGAAAAAATTTAAAAGATCGTTCCGTGAAATTCGTGGCGTCCGTGTTTAAAAATCCTTACGGCGCGACGATCGAATTCAAACCGTAGAACCGCGCCACGCAACGATTGATCCAATCTCGCGGGTTGCCCTTGTATTCGCCGACGCCGCCGATCGAGTCTAACTGAACAACGACGAGGTCGGTTTTACCGTCAGCGGCGGCTTGACGAATGAGTGTGTCGCGCGCATCCCACTGTTGAGAGAATTTTTGATATTCATAACGAAGCGCATAAATTTTCGGCGTTATGCGGAGCGGATGAACGAGCAACGCTATCAGCGCAAATGCAACCGCGATCTTGGTCCATTTTGCGCTGGCGAACGAGCGTGCTTGCGCCGCTAGAACTCCTACTATGCCGCCCTCGAAGATCAATCCAAGCGTCAATACGAAAAGAGATGCGAAGCGCGCCCGCGCCGCAGGAAAAGTTCGTACGAACGCGCTGGGCGCGTAACTGAATCCAATGATCACGAAGATCGCGATGGGAATAATCAGCAACGCCCAACGCAAATGCGCAGGCGAGAGGCGCGCGGCGTTTTGCCCGCTGGTTGAAAGCGCGAGGAATACTGCGCAAAACGACAGGACTAACGCGACAATAGCCAACGATGGATACGATCGAATCGTTTCAAAAAGAGCCTGAGAGGTATACAAAATGACATCGCCAGCCAATTCGATGGGATTATAGATCGGGTCGCTGCGCATAATTCGATGTAGGCGATTCGACGTGCCTGGCGACGCCGCTGTAATCGAAATGGCGATGATCGCGGTAAGCAAACCGATGACGAGAAACGTCAGCACATCGCGGCGTTGATGGAGTCGCTTCGTCTGCCAAGCGAGCGCGACCGCGACGAACATGATTCCGACCAACATCCCCGAAGTTGTTTCGCTCAACCCGCCCGCGAAAAAGATCAAAATGGTAAACAGAATTCCGAACCAGACTGCGCGCGATTTTTCATAGGGTTTTTCAGCATAGCGTAGAAAGAACGCCGCAATTCCGATAAACCACAATAACGGCAAGGAATAGGGAATTACCCCTGTGCGCCAGTATAAAATTTGATATAGCGCCGACGTTTGATATAAACTCAATGCGATTGCCGCGCCAGCCAGCCATAGATAGGCGGCTTTGGGCAGGCGCGTCTGCATTAATTTCCCCAACTCATAAAACATCCATGCCAGCAACAGCGTCCAGATTACGAGCTCCACGCCCGCCATGGCGCGAATGCCGTTTATGCCGCCCAGTTCGATCAGTTGCGAGAACATCAGTCTTGAATAGCTATTTGCCCATAAAGAATACGCTAGTAAGGTCGCATCCAGAAGGTTGCGCGACGTATATAAATAGGAGGACGCGCAATAATCGTCGGCGAGATAGCGCGAAAATGTCCCCAACCACGCATACACCGCCAATGGCACACACGCGCTCAATGCCCCGATGAAAAATAAAAACGATACCCAGTCATTTTTTTTCGTCAAACTCATTCGTTCATTAACCTCATGGAATAGTGCGAGTCAGTATAACATACGTCCATTTCATGTCAGGCTGAGCGAGCGAAGCATCTCTCCTCGCGCTTGAAGTCTTCATGCGTGGTAGAGATTCTTCGTCGCTCCGCTCCTCAGAATGACATGGAGTCTTTCTTATTTTTCATACTTCGTGATCGTCGCGATAAAAATACGGAGCGAACAAAACCCAACCCGGCGAGATTCAACAAAGCCGACACAAAAATATTCAACCGCGCCAATGCCGTCGGCGGGTGGATGAAGAACGCGCGCATCCACGCCCTCAACGCGGAGGCGGACTTGCCGCCGTCGAGCAGATACCGCGCGTCGACTCGATGCGCTGATGCGCGCGCGCGTCTTTCCACGGGTCGAATTGCTTCGCCCAACTTCGGCTGACTCTCCGCCCAAGCCAAAATGCGGAAGGCTTCGCGCCCAAACTCCGCCGCTTTGGCGCGGTTCTTCGCCTCCGCGTGATAACGAGCCGCCGCCCAGGTTTGATCCACGTGGAGGATTCTTCCATGTTGCGCGATTCGAATCCACAGATGATGGTCAAGCAGAAAGTGGAAAGTGGGATCGAGCATCCCCGCTTTTGACAACACCTCACGCCGAAAGAACACTGCGGGCTGACCGATGATCTGAAAACACAGCAAGTCTTGCATGGTCAATTGTTTGTATGTCAAAGTATTGAACGGATTGCCGCGTTCGTCTACCGCGAGCATGTTCCCATATACCAACACAACGTCTGGGTTTTCCTCAAACAGCTTCACTGCCGCAGAGACCGCGCCCGGCAAATAATAATCGTCCGAGTTCAGCCACGCGACGATCTCGCCCGCCGCGCGAGCGAGTCCCTTGTTGATCGCATCCGCCTGTCCCGAATCCTTTTCGCTCACCCACCAAGCCAATTTGTCCGCATATTTTTTGATGATCTCCACCGACCCATCCGTAGACGCGCCGTCCACCACGATGTGTTCGATGCGCGGATGATCCTGTCTCAGCACAGACTGTATTGTCTGCTCGAGGTAGCGGGCTTGGTTGAAGGAGGGGGTGATGATGGAGACGAGGGGCATGAGGGTGAGATGCAAGGCACAGGGTACGAGTTACGTTGGGCGTACTGCTTACTGCGTATTGCGTAATCGTAAATCTAAAATAGAGAGTCGTATTCCACTTTCGGAAAAATTTTCAACTTGCCGCCAACCGTCGCATCCACAACTTCGCGACCTGCTTTGAGGTAGGCTTCACGCGCGAGAACATAGCCGATTTCGGATGTGTCTAAATCGGGCAATTGCCATTTGACGCCTTTGCCAAAATAATTCGGCAGGAAGTGATTCGCGTCATCGCCTTGCGAGACGATGGTTTTGTTCGCTTCTCCCTTGTCGGCAAAGTTGTGATCCACGCCGATGAGGATGGCTTTTTCGATGCCCATGTGAAAGGCGAGTTGCAGAGCGAGATTCGTGACCGTCGCACCCTCCCACACCCGTCCGCGGACATCGGTGGAGAATTTGGGTCCTGTGTAGGTGGTGTAGATGAAGGTGGGGAGGGATGATGAGGGAGATTGGAGATTGGAGACTGGAGATTCGGGAATTGGAGAATTAGAGAATTGAGAATTGGAGAATTGGGCTTTGAAATGTCGGTGCGAACGCCAGGCGATGAACTTGGGAATTGGGAGGGCGGAGATATCGTCCACGAATTGCTCGACGACGAGGTCGTTTGTGACGCAGAGGTAGGACGTTGTGAATCCCCACTCGGGGAAGGCGAGATAAATTCGGTTCATGCCGAAGGTGATCTCGTTTTTCAACTTGCTCATGTCGGTCTGCTTCAGGCTGGGACCGTTGCCGATGATGAACGCGCGTTTGCCTTTGTGCACATCCTTCAACGCCGCGAGCCGACTAATGCTCTCCCGCCGCCAGGGAGATCGGAAGAGCACACGTCTGAACTCCAGTCACGTGGCCTTATCTCGTATGCCGTCTTCTGCTTGAGAAAAAAAATATTACACATTCCTGCTAAACCGTCTTTTACATCTTATT
>BQMV01000355.1 GCA_022181005.1 Anaerolineaceae bacterium
CATTTTGGCAATCTCTCTCCCGAATTCGCATTGCTCGGGTTTCTCGTCGCAGGTCAAAGCCACGGCTATGATCTGCATCAACGCTTTGTTGCAGAGTTAGGTCATGTTTGGCATTTGAGTCAGAGTCAGGCGTACGCCATCTTGAAGCGCCTCGAGACTCGCGGCGATATTTCCGCTCACATCGTCGAGCAGGAGAAACTTCCCGCCCGCCAAATGCTTCGCATCACGGCTCAGGGACGTAGGCGATTCTTCGAATGGCTCGAACTCGGTATCGGCACGAACGCCCGCTCCATTCGTTTGGAATTTCTGACGCGTTTATTTTTTGCTCAACTGCATCGCCCTGAAAGCATTTCGCAAATTTATAAATCGCAATCTGTTGAGATCGAATCCAGCATTGTGAAGTTAGAAACGCTCATCGAACATCTTCCCCCTGAACAAATCTTCAACCGCCTAAGTCTTGATCTGCGCCTGCAACAATTGCGCCTCATCCAAAATTGGATGGCAGAGATCAGAACTCAATTCCACATTTCAAGGATACAAAAATGAAAAGATTTTCCACACTGATACTTTTGCTCGCCCTGTTCGTAGCTGGCTGTGCGCCTGCCGCAACCCCCGCGCCTGAGCCAGTCACATTGAATGTGTTCGCCGCCGCATCCTTGACGGACGCATTCACCGAAATTGGAAATAATTTCCAAACTGCCAATCCGAACGTGACCGTTACTTTTAACTTCGCAGGCTCCCAAGCTCTGCGGACTCAAATTGAAGAAGGCGCGCCTGCCGACGTATTCGCATCCGCGAGCGCTAAAGAGATGGAAGCGTTGGTTGCAGGTTCGTTTGTGAACGCAGAAAGTTCACAAATTTTTCTCAATAACAAATTGGTCGTGATTCTCCCAGCCGCAAACCCCGCAGGTATTGACTCGATTGAAGATTTGGCAATTTCTGGAATCAAAATCGTTCTCGCCGCTGAAGAAGTTCCCGTCGGCAGATATTCGCGCGAAGCATTGGACAAGATGAATGGCGCTTATGGAAGCGACTTCAAAGATAAAGTGTTGGCGAATGTCGTATCTAATGAAGATAACGTCAAACAAGTGGCAGCCAAAGTCCAACTCGGCGAGGCGGATGCAGGGATTGTGTACACTTCCGATGCCGTCGCCGCGCCTGAATTGGCGACGATCGAAATTCCCACCGATATCAATGTCGTTGCCCAATACCCGATTGCGCCAGTGGTCGAATCCGCAAATATGGAGTTGGCGCAGGCATTCATCGCTTATGTGCTTTCGAATGAAGGGCAGGCAATTTTGCAAAAATGGGGATTTGCTTCTCCGTAAAGTTTTTCTACCACAAAGGGCCGCAAAGGCACACGAAGGTTCTCCTTTGTGTCCTTTGTGCCTTTCGTGGTAAATTGGTTTGGAATTGAAAAAAATCCTCGACTCGAAATGGATATTTATCCTCCCGAGCATGATTATGCTGGGGTTATTTTTGCTTCCACTGCTCGCAGTTTTTATACGTTCGATCAACCCAGATTTTTTCGGTTATGCTTTTTCCAAGCAAGCGTTGGATGCCTTGAAGTTAAGCCTAGTCACCAGCACAATTACAACCGTCTGTGCAATTCTCTTTGGCACGCCGCTTGCCTATATGTTAGCGAATTGGAAGATCAGATACAAATCATGGATCGAATTGCTGATTGACTTGCCCATCGTCCTCCCGCCTTCGGTTGCAGGCTTGGCTTTATTGATCGCATTCGGTCGTAGAGGATTATTTGGCTCGTATCTAAATCTAGTTGGCGTCTCGCTTCCGTTTACAACGGCGGCAGTCGTCATGGCTCAGATGTTCGTTGCTGCGCCGTTGTTTATCCGTTCGGCGCGAGTCGGCTTTACGAACATTGATAAACAGCTCGAAGAAGCCGCTAATGTGGAAGGCGCGAATCGCTGGCAAATGTTTCGCGAAGTGATGTTGCCGCTCACAAGCAAAACGTTATTAAGCGGCGCCGTCCTCGCATGGACGCGCGCCCTCGGCGAATTCGGCGCGACGATCCTCTTTGCGGGGAATTTACAAGGCGTAACGCAAACCATGCCGATGGCGATCTATTTAGGCTTTGAAAGAAATCTCGGCGTCGCGCTGGCGTTGACCGTGATGTTGACGCTGGCTTCGATTGTCTTATTGCTGTCAACCCGTTGGCTGGAAAAAACCAATTGCGATTAAAAATGCGCGAGGCGCGCGCCTGCTCTCTTCAAAATGCTAAATGATATAATCGCGCGGTAGCGGAGGCTCGATGCTGAATATTGAAATCGTCTACTGTGTGGTCTGACAGTACACCGCTCGGGCCGTGAGCCTGACGGGCGAACTGCTTAGGAATTATGAGCGCGAAATTGAAGGGATCAAGTTGATTCCATCCGACGGCGGCCGCTTCGAAGTGACCGTGAATGGCCGTTTATTGTATTCAAAATTGCAAACGCATCGGCATGCTGAAGCGGGAGAAGTAGCGGGTTTGATCGGACGTTTGATCAAAGAAGGATAGGAAGGCAGTGATTGCACATGTTCAAAAAAGGACGCGTATTTTCAGGAGCAAGACCTACGGGGCGCCAGCATTTAGGAAATTATCTGGGCGCAATTCAAAATTACGTCGCATTGCAAGACGACTACGATTGCGTCTATTGCATTGTGGACGTTCATGCGTTAACGACGGTGGAAACGACGCATGAGTTGAGACGAAACACCATCGAGATGACGCTCGATTGGCTTGCGGCGGGCATCCGCTCTGAAGAAACGATATTGTTTATTCAATCGCACGTCCCTGAAGTGATGGAGTTGCATACCTATCTTTCGATGGTTGCGCAGATGGGTAAACTCACCGACCTGCCGACCTTCAAAGAGAAACTCGCGCAACAGCCTGAGAACGCCAACTACGGTTTACTCGGCTATCCCGTGTTGATGACCGCCGACATTGTTTTATATAAAACGGATATCGTCCCGGTCGGCATTGATCAAGCTCCACATTTGGAATTCGCGCGTGAGATCGTCCGCTCGTTCAACTATCGTTACAACGCGAAAGTTCTCGTTGAGCCGCAAGCAAAACATACCGAAATTCTTAAAGTGCTGGGCATTGACGGCAAAGCTAAGATGAGCAAAAGCTTGAACAATCACATCGAACTTGCCGCTGCGCCCGAGGAGACGACCGCTCGTGTCCGAGAGATGGTCACCGACCCGGCGCGCGTCAAACGCACGGATCCCGGCAACCCCGACGTGTGCAATGTCTTTTCGATGCACAAGATCTTTTCGCCGCAAGACGAAGTAGACATGATTAACGTCGAATGTCGTCGCGCCGGTATCGGCTGCGTAGATTGCAAAAAACGATTAGCCGCTAATTTAAATAAACATCTGGAACCGTTCCGCGCCAAACGCGCCGAACTCGCCTCCAAACCGGACCTTGTGACTGAAACATTGAACGACGGCGCTAAACGCGCTCGCGTTATCGCGCAGGAGACGATGAAAGAAGTCCGCGAGGCGATGCAGTTGCCCTAACGATTATGCGCGCATTAATCCAACGAGTTTCAAGAGCCAGCGTCGCTGTCGAAAGACAGATTATTTCCTCTATTGGAAAAGGTCTGTTGATTCTGTTGGGAGTCGGTCACGGCGATGGGGAGGAGCAGGCAACTTTCCTTGCGGAGAAGACTGCCAATCTGCGAATCTTTGAAGATAAACAGGGGAAAACGAATTTATCCATTTTAGATGTGCAGGGCGAGGCGATCGTCGTTTCGCAATTCACGCTGTATGCCAACACCCAAAAGGGACGCCGTCCCTCATTTATTGAAGCCGCCTTGCCCGATGTCGCTGAACCGCTGGTGAATCGATTCGTTGAATTATTGCGCGGACACGGCATCCAAACTCAGACGGGGAAGTTCGGCGCGCACATGGAAGTGGAAATTCACAACGATGGACCCGTTACGATCTGGTTGGAGAAATGAACATGCAACCCAACGCGATTCAAAAACTGCTCCATCGTTTTTTGATGTTGAAACCTGTTTCGGCGCTCTTGTCAAAAGTTTTATATCGAACCGATAATTTCTTGTTAGGGGTAAGCGGGGGGAGGCTGACTGTCACTCGCATTGTCGGGTTGCAAGTCATCCAATTGACGACGAAAGGCGCGAAGACGGGCAATTTGCGAACGATGCCGCTGATCGGTTTCTCAGACGGCGAGAAGATCGCGCTAATCGCTTCATATTTTGGCGGGGAGCGTAACCCCGGCTGGTATTACAACTTGAAGACAAATCCTGAATGTGAAGTGGGGATTCACGGCGCGACGAAAAAATATATCGCGCGCGAAGTTTTCGATGATGAACGCGAGAAATATTTTCAACTTGCGATTTCATATTACGCGGGGTATCAAAAATATCGCGAACGCGCAGCGCGGCGTCATATCCCCGTGATGGTATTGGAGTCTAACAATCTCCCGCCGGCGTCATAGCCTTAGCGCATAAGGCTTTTTGAAGCGCTGTAAAGACCGTCTTGCGATTCCATCGGAATCGCAAGACGCTTCCTTTTACGCCAGCCCGACTGCTTTTAACATATCCTCGTTCGAATCGAATTTAAATTCTTTAACGCCGCGCTTTTTGGCTTCTTCCAATTCGATCATTTCCAATATTTTGACGCGCTCTTTAGTGACGACCGGCTTGTTGAGCGAATTAAATTTCGCGACGACCGCCTCAGAATTTGACGCGCCGGGCTGTTTCATCTTCTGAAGATAGTGCAAGACCGCCTTCGACGCGTTTATCCCGTCTTTACGAGCAACGCCGACAAGCCCCGAACTCGCCTTGCGCGACCAGCCGCCGACGAAGACGTCTTCGAAAGGCGTTTCATATGAGTGACCATCTACCGGGAAGCGTGGATTGGGATTCTTGACGAATTCGTTCCACTCGGTTGGCAGACCGAACGATTCATCCACTTTGTCGCCGATGGCGAAGACGACTGTTTCCACATCTAAGCGACGCTTGACGCCTGTGGCTCTCGCTTTGATCTCGCCGTCTTTTTCTATAAGGATGTTATCTTCGATCTCCACTTGCGTTAGTAACCCGTTCTCGCCGATCAACTGCACAGGCGAAGCGAGGAAGATGAATTGAAAGCGCGTATCCGATGTTTTAGGCAGCGCCTTGGGAAGGGCAGCGAGAATAGAGGCGTGACTGGCGGACGGGTCTTGGCGAACCGTTTCCATCGTCGGCGTGACGCGCCGAATCTCTTCTTCTAATGCGGCTTGATCGAGATAGGCGATCACATATTCCATTTCTTGTTTCTCAAATTTCACTTCGGCAGGACCGCGCCGAACGATGGCGGTCACTTCTTCCGCATTTTGTTCGCGAGTGAGGAAGTGCGCGATGTCAAGCATCACGTTGCCTGCGCCGATCACGGCGCAGCGCTTGCCGAAGCGGAATGACTGCTGGCTGTATGGCGGCAGACGATTGTAGTGATAAACGACGTCTTTTGCGTGGTAAACGCCTACGAGGTCTTCGCCGGGCAAACCCAGCCATTTCGTTCCCTGCGCTCCCACGGCGACGAGGATCGCTTGAAAGCCGAGCGTGCGCAAGTCGTCAAGCGTGAGATCGCCGCTTTGTCCGACCGTAACGTTGCCGTAGTAGTCGAGGTTGGGCAACTCCAATGCCTGACGAAACTGCTTACGCAGCCCGTTCTTCATTGTATATTTATCGAGGTAAATTCCATACTCCGCTAAGCCGCCCGGTTTAATATCGCGGTTGAACAAAGAAACGCGCGCGCCAGCTCTCGCGAGTTCGCGCGCGCCGAACACACCGGCGGGTCCTGCGCCGATCACAGCGACGTTGAATTGATCTGTCACAATGCCTCCTGCAATGTTGAAATGCGAAAGCGCATTATAGCCAAAATTTAATCCGTTCACAAGGCGAATGCAGCGGCGCATCTTTTGAGTATTTTGTCGTAATTATGTTAAGATTGTAAGTAGATTCAATTCAGCGGCGAGGAGACGGCATGCCAGAACAAAACCCTAATTCAAGCGAACCAGCCAGCAAACTCAAACGGATTTTGCGCGGTGAAACAGGTGCGCGCGTAAGCGTTCAGCGTCGCGCCGGCTCGCGCCGATCTGAGACTCTGACGCCAGATCGCGCGCCGGTAGGCAAGTCGAGATACAAATTGCTCCCCGCATTTTGGACGATCGCGAGCGTTTTCTCGATGATCGTTAACCTTGTGTTATTAGGCGTTCTTCTTGCGGTTTTGCAAATTATAGGAAAAACTCCTTTTCAAGCTAGCGATCAATTTGCCGGTTTGTTGGGCGGGCTGTATCAGAATTTTGCCAAAATGGACGAAGCCGCAATCATTTCAAGCATTCCCGTTGTTGATACGGTTCCGCTGGATATCGTCGTGCCGGTGCAGACGACTACGCGTATCACGCTCGCCGAACCCGCTACGATCAATGGCGCACATGTGGTTATCAACACCGGCGGCGTAAATATAGACGCGGATGCTGTCGTGACGCTCCCCGCCGGTACGCCGCTCGTGGTTGCGCTTGACTTCCCGCTGGGGGTTAAAGATAATATCCCCATCCAATTAGACGTAGCAGTAAACATCCCCCTGCGGGCGACGCAACTGCATGAGCCGTTTGTCGGTTTACAGGAACTCGTTAAACCGTATTATTGTCTCATTGAACCGACCGCGATTTGGAACAACGTGCGCATTTGTTCGCCGCTATCCGCTCCGACCCCTTAAAGGACTTAACGAATGACCAATTCTCACACTGAAATTACGCTCTCCAACGGACTTAAAGTCCTATTGAAAGAAATCCATACCGCGCCTATTGTTTCCATGTGGGTCTGGTATCGCGTCGGCTCGCGCGATGAAGTGCAGGGTCGCACCGGCATTTCGCATTGGGTTGAACATATGCAATTCAAAGGCACGCCGCAATTCCCCGCCAACCTGCTCGACAAAGCCATCTCGCGCGAAGGCGGCATGTGGAACGCGATGACCTATCTCGATTGGACGGCGTATTACGAAACCATGCCCGCCGACAAAATTGATCTGGGTCTGCGCCTCGAATCAGACCGCATGATGAACAGCGAATTCAAACCCGAAGAGGTCGCCTCCGAACGCACGGTCATTATGTCGGAGCGCGAAGGCAGTGAGAACGAGCCGCTCTTCATGCTTGGCGAGGCGGTTCAGCAAACCGCCTTTCGCGTGCATCCCTATCATCACGAGGTCATCGGCGACATGGCAGACCTGCGCACGATGACGCGCGACGATCTCTACAATCACTACCGCGAATTTTATGTGCCGAACAACGCGGTGCTTGCGATCGCGGGCGATTTTGAATCGGACAAAATGTTGGCGCGCATCCGCGAGTTGTTCGAGAAAATCCCATCTGGAAAAGAGCCGACGCGCGTGGCGCGCGAGGAACTTCCTCAAAACGGGGAGGTGCGACTCAGCGTGGAAGGACCCGGTTCAACTTCGTACGTGCAGGCTTGTTACCGCTTCCCAGCCGCTTCACACCCCGACTTTTTCCCGCTCACCGTGCTGGACAGTTTGCTCGCCGGCCCAAGCAATCTCAATATGTTTGGCGGCGGCATCTCGAATAAAACCTCGCGCCTCTACCGCGCTCTCGTAGATAAAGAATTTGCGGTTAGCGTATATGGCGGCGCGTCGGCTACGATTGACCCGTTCCTATACAGCATTATTTTAACGGTCCATCCCAAACGTAAACCTGAGGAGGCGCTCGCTGTGCTGGATAAAGAACTCAAACGCATACGGGAGGAGAAAGTTTCAAAAGAGGAGATCGCCCGCGCCATCAAACAAGCGCGCGCCATCTTTGCCTATGGAAGCGAGAACATCACCAATCAAGCGTTCTGGATGGGCTACGCGGAAATGTTCGCCACGTACAATTGGTTCCAGACGTATCTTGATAAACTGGCGAAGGTCACTGCAAAAGATATTCAACGCGTGGCGAACGAATACTTCCAGCCGCGTTCGCGCGTGGTCGGCACGTATATTCCGCTGGATGGAAAGGTGAAATAATGAATCGAAGAAAGTCTCTCCCGGGTCCAAACGATATTCACCGCGAGGTTCTTCCAAACGGCATCACCGTGTTGACGCGTTCCAACTTCAACAGCCCGTCGGTCGTCATCAGTGGATTTTTGGATGCCGGCGGGTTGTTCGACCCCGATTCCAAACTTGGGCTGGCGGATTTCGTCACCTCGGCGTTGATGCGCGGCACGAAGAAACGAACCTTCGACAAAATATATAACGAACTTGAATCCATCGGCGCGAGTCTTGGGTTCAACTCTGGCGTGCATAAGTCTGGGTTCCATGGGCGCTCGCTGGCGGAGGATCTTCCGCTGTTGTTGACTCTGCTTACCGAATCGTTGACCACGCCGACCTTCCCGAAAGTGGAGATGGAAAAAATGCGCGCGCAACTGCTCACCGGACTCGACATCAGCGCGCAAGATACCTCGGACATGGCATCGCAGACGTTCGATGGGATACTGTTCAAAGATCATCCATACAGCCGCCCAGAGGAGGGGACTCACGAAACGGTCAAACGCATCAAGCAGGATGATCTGGTGAAATTTCACCGCGAGCATTACGGTCCGCGCGGGATGGTGATCGTCATCGTCGGGGCGGTCGAGGGGACGGAAGCAGTCAAACAGGTGAATCGATCGCTAGGGGCGTGGCAGGTCGAAGGTCAGAAAGAAGCGCCGGCTCTGCCTCCATTAAAGATGTTGAAGAAGACCGTCCGCAAGCATCATCGCATCCATGGAAAGTCGCAGTCTGATCTGATCGTCGGCACGAATGGACCGCGACGGCGCGACGCGGAGTTTATGCCCGCGTCGTTGGGGAATAATATTTTGGGACAATTCGGTTTGATGGGGCGCATCGGCGACGTGGTGCGCGAGAAGGCGGGGCTGGCATATTACGCGGGTTCGAGTTTGAGCGCGGGGCTGGGACCCGGCTCGTGGGAGGTGAGCGCCGGCGTGAACCCGAAAAATGTGGCGAAGGCTTCGGAGTTGATCGTCAGCGAGTTGAAGCGGTTTGTGGACGATGGCGTGACGGCGGACGAGTTGAAAGACAGCCAGGAAAATTTTGTCGGGCGTCTGCCGCTCTCGCTTGAGTCGAACGGCGGCGTGGCGAACGCGCTGTTGAACATCGAACGGCACGACCTGGGGTTGGATTATTACCAGAGATACGAAAACCTCGTGCGCGGCGTGACGCGTGAAGATGTGTTGAACGCGGCGAGGAAGTTTATTGATGTGGAGAAGTTGGCGATTGCGGTGGCGGGGGCGTGAGGGTGGAGTAATTAGTAAGTGGTAATTGGTTGGTGGAAGAGAGAATTGGAGACTAGAGACTGGAGATTTGAGACTTGGTGGTCGAGTGGTTCCGCACGTGCTGAGCGGAGTGGCGCGTGATGTTCGCGACACGAAGACGAAGCATCACGGGACGTATCGAGACTGCATTAGTAATTGATAGTTGGTGTGAGGAAATAGGATTAGAGACTGGAGATTCGTTGGTCGAGTAGCCCTGAGCGTTCGTTGCGAAGGGCGTATCGAGACCAGAGATTTGTGAAATGAAAATTGCAACTGGCGTTGACTTGATCGAAATATCTCGCATCGTAGAAGTGATTGGGCGGCATGGCAAACATTATCTCGAGCGGATCTATACGCCTGCCGAGTTGGAGCAGTGCGGCAAGCGCGCCGAGTCTTTGGCGGGGAGGTTCGCCGCGAAGGAAGCGGTTGTCAAAGCGCTGGGTTCGGGGATCGGGGATATTACATGGAAAGAGATCGAAATTTTGGGCGATGAGAATAACGCGCCGAAACTCACATTGACCGGCGCCGCAAAACAAAAAGCGGACTCACTTGGGTTGACGCAATGGTCGGTGAGCATCAGTCACAGCCAGAGTCATACGGTGGCGTTTGTGGTGATGATGGGGTGAAATAGCCCGGCAAAAATGTAATGGAGGAAAGTAAGATTCCATTGACAAAAAAATGGGGGGGGGGGATATAATCGAATCATCGCGTCTTTTTCATGATAGCCTTCAGAATAGGAGGTGATATGAGTGAAGATACTTTTCCAAATGCTGAATTATCACTGAGTCCGCGCGAACAGGAAACGCTGGATTTACTGGTTGAAGAACTGACGAACAAAGAAATCGCAGTGCGAATGGGAATTTCTGAAAAAATGGTGGAAAAAAATCTTGCGCACATCTACCGAAAGATAAATGCGCGTGGCAGGGTTGGGGCGGTGGCATGGGCGTTGAAACGTAAGAACCGTACGTAGGGAAATCCCTGCCGTTGGGGAATCCCTATCTTGTGGATAAATCGAACATGGGTAGAATATGAAAATAGGCGGGTCTTGCTGATAACAATTAATCGTTTGCATGCCTGTTGCGCCGGAGGTATCTGTACAATGCAAGATAATCATTTCATAGTCCAGACCGAATCCCTCACAAAAGAATATGGAGATGGAACCTCTGTGCACGCCCTCGATAGCGTTTCCCTTTCCATCACTCAGGGCGAATTTCTTGCTATTCTGGGTCCCTCGGGTTCCGGCAAGTCTACCCTGCTCAATTTGATCGGCACGCTGGATACGTTAACCTCGGGGCAAATCATCATGGATGGAACCGATTTGAGTACGCTGCGGGGCGACGCTCTTGCTGACTTCCGCCGCGCAAAGATCGGTTTTATCTTTCAGTTGTTCAACCTTGTGCCGACGCTCAATGCGCTGGAAAACGTAACCCTGCCGTTGTTGCCCTACCAACGCGGGCTGAAATTTAATCTGAAGAAGCGGGCGCGCGAACTTTTGGAAGCGGTGGGACTTGAAAAACGCCTCGACCACCTGCCGGGGCAACTCTCAGGCGGCGAGCAGCAACGCGTGGCAATCGCCCGCGCATTGATCAATTCTCCTCGATTGCTCCTTGCCGACGAACCCACCGGAAACCTTGATAGAAAAACCGGCTCTGAAATTATGCAACTCCTAGTTCGATTGAATCGCGATGATGGGCTTACGCTCATTATGGTTACCCATGATAAAGCGGTGGCTTCCCAAGCCCATAGAACCGTATCCATGCGGGATGGACGGCTCGAAGAACAGGCAGATTGAAGAGGGATTCGTGTTCGATGGGTTATGGATTTACCTTCTGATTTTCTCGCGGTTAGCCCTTGGGCTGATGTTCATAGCCTCCGTGAGCCTCAAATTGTGCGACCTGCCCGCCTTCGAAACGACGATTGAAAATTTTAAAATTCTGCCGCGACAATTTACCAAGCTGTCTGCTTATCTTTTTCTGGCGGGTGAAGCCGCGGTTGTAGTCCTCATGATCGTTGGGGGAACATTATTGCCAACGGCTTTTTTGGCGGCAATTTTCCTGCTATCGCTTTTTACGATTGCCCTTCTCTTTGTTCTGTGGAAAGGGATTCAAACCTCTTGCGCCTGCTTTGGTTCATCGCAAAGACCGGTCTCTTCCGCCGATGTATGGAGGAATGTTGGCTTTCTCGTCTGCGCATGTATAGGATTTCTCTCTCTGAATTCATTGCCGACTGCGGGGATAAAAATAGGCCTTGGTGAAGCGGGATTACTTGGAATGATGGCAGTTGTGTTTGTAGTTCTTTCGGTGTACCTGCGTGACGTGATCGAGTTGTTCCGCTTTTCGTGAAGGGAGTGAAGCAATGGAAATGATACTCGTCGTCAGTTCGATCCTGCTGTGGGTCATGGTGTTACTCAATATGTTATGGACGCTTGGTCTGGCGCGGCGAGTGCGCTCCGCTCACCCCGTGATGGACTCTTTGAAGATCGGGCAAAGCGCCCCGGCTTTCAGCGCACTGACCCTGCAAGGCAAAACCATGACCCTGACAGATTATGCGGAACGCGCAGCCGCGTTTGTCTTTGTATCGCCCCATTGCGAACCATGCCGGGAGGAATTTCCTCACCTCCGAGAACTTTCATCCAAGGCAAGAGATATGGCGTAGAACTCGTACTGGTGAGCGACGAGGGCGAAGAAACCACACGTCCCTTTGTGGATGGGACAATGGACGGTCTGACTGTCTTGGTTGCGCCCCGAAACCAAAATCGCTTTTTCTCAGATTACAAAGTGCTGGGCACTCCATCCTTCTATCTGTTAGATGCGCAAGGAAAAGTGAGGGCAACAGGAATTGGGGTATCCGAATTGGCAGGTAGGATCGAGGCGCTCCCTCGAGTAGTGAAAGGAGGCGATTAACGGCATAAATGAAAATAGGATTGATTTACCGTATCTGGTTTCAAAATCAAGAAGTTCGAGAAAGGAAGGAACCCAAGGTGTTGAAAGAATATCTAT
>BQMV01000356.1 GCA_022181005.1 Anaerolineaceae bacterium
AAAAAGGTAATAATCATAGTGCAAGACCCTAAAGACATACCTTTCGATATTGCCAGAATTCGTTATATAAAAAATTCCACTGATTACAGAGAATTACGTAAAGAAAAAATCAGAAAGTTTATAAACGAACTGCTTAAGGATTTGACAACTAGAGCAAGCTAAAAGCGTAGCACAATGCCCCTCGAACCAGAATCAAATTTCCCCGTCGAATGAGGCGGGGTTTTTCATCCTAAAAACAATCATCGGGTAAAATCACCCCACTATGACAAATGAATCCCTAGTTATTTACTCCATGAACAAAGTGGGACGCATCGTCCCTCCCAACAAACAAATCCTGCGCGACATATCGCTCGGCTTCTACTACGGCGCCAAGATCGGCGTGCTGGGGCTCAACGGCGCGGGCAAATCCACGTTACTGCGCATCATGGCAGGCGTCGACAAAGACTACATCGGCGAAATCTCGCAATCCAAAGGCTACACCGTCGGACTGCTCGAGCAGGAACCCAAACTCGATGAAACGAAAACAGTCATCGAGGTCGTGAAAGAAGCGGTCGCGCCCATCGTCGAAATGCTCGCCCGCTTCGACGAAGTCAACGCCAAATTTGCCGAACCCGATGCCGACTTCGACGCGCTCGTGGCGGAGCAAGCCAAACTTCAGGACTCGCTCGACAAACACGACGCGTGGAATCTCGACAGCCGACTCGAACTCGCGATGGACGCGCTGCGATGTCCGCCGAGCAACTCGCCCATCAACATTTTATCGGGCGGAGAAAAACGCCGCGTCGCCCTCACCCGACTCCTGCTCACCGAACCCGACATCCTCCTGCTCGACGAACCCACCAACCACCTCGACGCCGAATCGGTGGCGTGGCTCGAACATCACCTGCGCGACTACAAAGG
The DNA here is from genome assembly GCA_022181005.1 of Anaerolineaceae bacterium. Classification (GTDB taxonomy): domain Bacteria; phylum Chloroflexota; class Anaerolineae; order Anaerolineales; family Villigracilaceae; genus Defluviilinea. The sequence goes on from BQMV01000356.1 coordinate 901, forward strand.
CACCGTCATCGCCGTCACGCACGACCGCTACTTTTTGGATAACGTCGCGGGCTGGATCCTCGAACTCGATCGCGGCTACGGAATTCCGTACAAAGGAAATTATTCCTCGTGGCTCGAACAAAAACAGGAGCGCATCCGCCTCGAAGAAAAATCCGAATCGAAACGCCAGAAGACCCTCGAACGCGAACTCGAATGGATTCGCATGTCGCCCAAAGCGCGTCAATCGAAGGGACAAGCCCGCGTCAACGCCTACGAAAAATTGTTGGATCAGGAAGCCGAAGCGCGCCGCGAAAATCTGGAGATTTACATCCCGCCTGGTCCGCGCCTCGGTGACGTTGTCTTTGAATTTGATAACGTGAGTAAGTCTTACGATGACCGCCTCATTCTCGACGGGTTTTCTGCTACAGTTCCCCCAGGCTCTATCGTCGGGATAGTGGGTCCGAACGGCGCGGGCAAAACGACTCTGCTGAAGATGATCACAGGCAAAGAGACTCCCGACAGCGGCTCGATCAAAATCGGCGAGACCGTCAAACTCGCCTACGCCGATCAATCACGCACGCTCGACGCCGATAAGACCGTCTACGAAGAAATCTCGCAAGGCGCCGACACGCTCGAACTCGGTAAAAGAAAAATAAACGCCCGCGCCTACTGCGCCTCGTTCAACTTCCAAGGCACCGACCAGCAAAAGAAAGTCGGCATCCTCTCTGGCGGAGAACGCAACCGCGTCCACTTAGCCAAGACCCTCACCGAAGGCGCAAATGTTTTGCTCCTCGACGAACCCACCAACGACCTCGACGTCAACACCCTGCGCGCCCTAGAAGAAGCCCTCGAAGAATTCGCAGGCACCGCCCTCGTCGTCTCCCACGACCGCTGGTTCCTCGACCGCATTTGCACACATCTCATCGTATTCGAGGGAGATTCCATTGCGAAGATGTATATTGGGAATTGGTCCGGCTACGAAGCATTCATGCAGGAAAAATTCGGCAAAGACCTAACTCCGCATCGCGTGAAATATCGGACGTTGAAGCGCTAGTACCGCAAAGTTCACTTTGCGCCCATGCAAATCGCAAAACAAATTTTGCGGCACGTGAATCGCCAGTGCCGCAAAGTCCACTTTGCGCCTGCCCAAATCGCGAAATGAATTTTGCAGTACGCGAATCGGCAATTGATCCGGTTGCGAAACGATGATGCGGGAAAATTTTAGAAAAGATTTGACTCCGCATCGAGTCAAATATCGCACGTTGAAGAGATAAGTGTCATTTTTTTACTTCGATGTATGAGAAGTAAGGGAAGAGTATAAAGATGAAATATCGTCCTGAAATTGACGGATTGAGAATGATCGCCGTCATGGCTGTTATTATTTACCACGCAGAGTTCGCATGGAAAGATGGTTTTCTCCTGGAAGGTGGTTTTTTTGGAGTTGATGTTTTCTTTGTTATCTCTGGATTTCTAATCACAACTCTAATAATAAATGAATATCAAACAACAAGCCGCTTCTCGTTGAAAAGATTTTATGAACGAAGAGCAAGAAGGATCTTGCCCGCTTTATTCGCCGTTATGCTGGTTTCGCTTCCTTTCGGCTGGATTTATCTGCTTCCCGATCAACTGATAGACCTCTCCAAGTCGCAAATCGCCTCCTTGCTGTTTGGCTCTAATTTTTACTGGCTTAAATCTCTACAAGAATATGGCGCAGAATCGGGTTTGCTAAAGCCTTTTTTACACACATGGTCTCTGGCAATCGAGGAGCAATTTTATATCTTCTTTCCCTTGCTTTTTGTTTCTATTTATCGCTGGCGTAAAAACCGCTGCACAATAGCGATCCTATCAACGGGCTTTCTAATCAGCCTGTTCATTGCCGAGTGGCTGACGCCGAGAAATCCTTCAGCGTCGTTTTACATGCTTTATAGCCGATTATGGGAACTCCTGGCTGGCGGCATAGCGGCAAATATCCTGTATTTTCATCCTCAGAAAAGTAAAGATACCTTACTGAATAAAATTATGCCCGTTATAGGGCTATTTCTCATAGGGTATGCAATTTCTCTTACCGATCTTAATTTAAGCAATTATAACCATCCTGGTTTTATTACGCTGTTGCCTGTAGTAGGAACTATTTTGATAATATGGTTTGCCAATGGCAAAGATTTGATTAGCAGGTTATTGGCAACTGGGTTGTTTGTGTCTATTGGTCTTATCTCATATTCGTTATATTTATGGCATTATCCAATATTTGCTTTTGGAAGAGTGTTGGATTCCAGCCCGACAACCTCTATCAAGCTTGGATGGATATTCCTTACTTTCATTCTCTCTCTCTCGTCGTATTTCTTGATTGAACAACCATTTAGAAACAAGAAGGCTGTCTCATTAAGAACATTAATGGTTTCAGCTTCCCTATCTTTGGCTGTGATAGGAGGAATATCTTTTTATTGGCTGCAAAACGATGGATTTAAAAATAGACTGGGATATCTAGACGCCGTTATCGAGCCGTCAAAGCCGATTTGGGTAACGTTGAACGGCAAAGACTGTCACTCTGGCGGCGCAGGCGGAAGACCAAGGTTCGATATTTGGGACAGTTGTATTTTTGATTACTATCCCGGCCATAAATATCTTGTTATCATAGGAGATAGTCACGCGGCTCAACTCTCGGAAAACCTAAGATTGCTAGCCATTGAAAATGAACTTAACTTTATCCAAATAACTGAGGGCGGATGTCCCCACATCTTAGGGGAGAAGGGAGGCGCCCGTCATTGTCAAGATAGGGCAAGCCAAGTATTGTCCTTTTTAGAGAAATTCCCAAATGCAACAATAGTTTACTCCGCTCGAATTCCCAGATATATGGAGCAGAGCCTCTTTGACAACGAAGAGGGAGACCAGGAGGCTAATTACAGATTAGTTGACAAAGATAAAATCATTAAAGACTATCCTGAACGCGCTAATGCTTTGTTGGAAACTTTAAATGGTTGGAAAAATGCGGGGCATACTCTGGTTATCGTCTATCCTGTTCCGGAGCAGGGGTTTCGAGTGGATAGTAAATTGTTTGCAATACGTCCAATAATTCAGAGTGAGAGCCAGCTTCCTGATTTATCGACAAGCTATGAAGTTTATAATGAAAGAACCAAAAGCAGCTTTGATGTTTTAGATCTTATCGCCGGCGATAACATTTTCCGCGTATATCCCGATAAGTTGTTTTGCGATGAGAAAACCGAGCGATGCTACGCATCAAGAGGAAGTCAAATTTATTTTGGTTCGGATAATCACGTTTCTCCACTCGGTTCGAGACTGATCGTTATGGAAGCTGCTGGGGAATTAGGGTTAAAGATTCCGAATTGGGACGATTAAGGTTTTTAGGAGTTGAGCAAGATATTTTCTGAAACCGTGATTGTTGGAGGGGGCGATCAATGCTCGCTTGGCAATGGTATAAGATAATGAGAGATTTATTGTTGCCGTCATCCTTAGATTCTGTTATAAAAGAAGAGCGCTCGCCATCGTCATTCGCCAAATATAAGGAATCTGAATGCCTTTCTACGTTATCCTGAAATTTCTACATGTGCTGTCCGCCATCGTGGCGGTAGGCGCGACCATGACCTACCGCATGTTACTGATCGGCGCGAAGGGTAAAACCGAACAAACTCTATTCGCCTTACACTCCATCCGTTTTTTAGATCGTCGCCTAGCAAACCCGGCATACTTAATGTTGCTTATTACCGGGTCGGCGATGACCTACATGGCTAACTTCCGCCTTTCCGCGCCCTGGCTGCTCTCATCGCTCATTCTTTATTTTCTTAGCATGGGGCTTGGCATTAAAGTTTATGCGCCGGTCTTCCGCCGACAGATCAAGCTGGCGGAAAGCGAAGGCGTGAACGGAGATGCTTATCGTAAAGCGGCGCGGCAAGCGAGCGTTATCGAGGCGACGGTCACTCTGTTTGTTACGCTGATCGTTTTCCTGATGACTGCCAAACCCGCGCTTTGGTAGCCTGATTCCAGCCAGAGACGCAATTGCCGCTTCAAACGGCGAACGTTGAAGACAATTAAGGGTACAATTTGTTTATGAGCAGTCAGCCTTCCACTATTTTCAATGCACCCATTCTCAGCGAAATATTCCACTACAAAGCGCGATTCCTGATGTGGCTCGCCGGCTGGCGTGTGGAGGGGAAATTGCCTAACTTGCCCAAATTTGTTCTGATCGGCGCGCCTCATACGTCCAATTGGGATTTCATGCTGTTTCTTGGCATTATCTTCACGTTGCGAGCGAACGTCCGCTTCATGGGTAAATCGGAGTTGTTTCGTCCGCCGTACGGCTGGTTCTTTTACTTTTGCGGCGGTGTGCCGGTAGACCGAAAGAAATCGGTTGGGTTGGTAGAGCAAATGGTGGAGGCGTGCAACAAATCGTCAAACTTCATCCTCACGATTGCGCCCGAAGGCACGCGCGGTTATGTCCGTGAGTGGAAGCGTGGCTTTTATCATATCGCTAAAGGCGCGAACGTTCCAATCGTGTTTGCAAAAGTGGATGGAAAACATAAGACTGTTCGCCTCGGAGAGATTTTCCATCTCGCCGACGACGCTGAAGAAGATATACGCCTTATTCAAGAAGCCTTCAAAGGCATGTCGGGGATCTCTCCCAAGAAAAAATATATTACATTGAGGGAATAAGCGCGCAACCCAAGCCAGCAAAAGCGCTTTGCTTATTCTTTCAATAGAAAATCGCCGCCCTTCAATATCCCATCTACAATCGCCTGAATCGCATCCGATTCCAACAAATCTTTTAATGAGAACGACTTTAGCCTCGCCTGCGTTGTTCGCACCGACGGTTCGAGAAAATCGTCGAACGGCAAAGACGTTCTGAACAGTTGATAATATAAAAAGCGCCGCGCGTTCCGCTTGAACTTAGCGGGGACTTCAATATCAGCCGCCGTAATAAACTCTTTCATCTTTCTTCTTACATCTTCAATTGTCTGCGGAAAAAATACTGTCGGGTATTGCGTAAATCTCGCCTTGCCCGCGCACAACACCGCCGCGCCCATGATGGACGCTTCGAGTCCAATCGTGGAGTTGTAGACCATCACGAACTTGGATTGTTGGATCAACTCGTACGAACTCAAGGCCTCGCGCGGACCGACGAACACTACATTCGGTTCACTGCGGACCTTGCGGCTGTCTACCCATCCTTCGACCGTCTCGCGGCTCGACTTTCGCACGCGCAACTCGTCGGGGTGCGCGCGGATGACGAACAGCGTGTCGCGATGTTCTTTGATGACTTCCAAAGTCATATCCAGCCAATCGAACATATCTTCAAAAACAGTGTTCGCGTGCGGCTGGCTCGTATCGAAGATGACATTCGTAAACACAGGGACGATCTGCTTGAACTGCGCGGCTTTTTGCAAAAACGACTCGTCGAGTCCCTGCATGTCTGCCCAGAATTTGATGCCCGCCATCGTAAAGTCGCCTTGAAAACGTTTGGCAAGATACGCGTCCAGTTTTGCGTTTTGCTCGTCGTTCAATTCAAACTCATCGGGAATATGAATTGGATACGCCGTCGCCTCGCCATCGGTGAAATATGCGGAGGCGGGTTGAAGTCCCACCTCGTGCGTGATGACGCGGATGCCGCGTTTCTGCGCCACCCATCGTGCCGTCGCTTCGGGGAAGAATTGTCCGTTGAACACGATCACCGCGCGCGGATTTGTCTCATCCAAGAATTTTTCAAACTTCTGCGCCACATTCCACGCGGAGAGGATGTATTCGCGTAAAAGATAGCGCGTGTTCTCGTCGTCGTTCAGGTGATGGATTCGCAAAACCCAGCGCAAGGCAGGGAGGCAGAGGGGACCGAGGGAAATGTTCTCAAATTGGAAAGTGGAAAGTTCGGGGATGGACAAATTCTGGATACGAGACATAAGATACAAGTCACGCTCGAAACCAAACCACTCAACTTTTGACTTTTGACCTTCAACCTTTGACGGTACACCCGCATACAATGCTTGCGATTGCGCTACACACGTCTTGCACGGCATTTCTTTGTATGGATTGTCGCGATTCGTTCCCAACACACACTTGCTCATTCCAGAGTTGCACGCAAAATACGCGACCGGGATGCCCTGCAACCGCAACGCCCACGAAGCCAGCAGGTGAAATCCGCTGTTCCATGAGAGATCGTCAATGCCAGTGGAGGCTTTGAAGAAGACGACGGGCTGTCCCTGCGGAGGAGGCGAGATACGAGATACGAGATTCGCTGTGCGCGCGATCTTGAGATTGTTGAACCGGCGGACGAGTCCGCGATAGATTCGTTGTTTGAAAAATTCTTTCATCCCACCCTACCAATCATTCGTCTTCTCATATCCCAGTCTCACTACCAAATCCCCCGCGACTTCTTTGAACAACAATTTATGCTCCGCAGTGAAAAACTCGCGCCAGCCGCCGGTCTTGCCCGAACGGAAGGTGTGACTCTTCCTCGGCTGGATCGCTCGAGTTAAAATAGATAAGGCTTTTTCGCGCGGCGTAGGGATTCGGTAGCCGGTCTTTTCCACTTGGTCGAGCATAGCTGCGAGCGTCGCCTCGCGATTGTTGATCAGGTCTTCATAACGGACGCATAACGTTCCGGGCGCGTTCAGCCATTCGAATACGCCCTCGTATCTCTGTCTCACGCTGACCATCTTTAGCCCGTCCCGCTCGATGCCTGTGATCGCGATTTTAAGGCGTTCGCCAAAATTAGGAAGCGAATTGTAGTAGTCGTGCATCCCGTGCCCTTCGTGCATGTCAGTGGCGAAGAACACCTGTGAGACGAGCAAGTCGCGCGGATCGCGGTATGCGAAATAGTTAACTCGCCGCGGTTGGCACAAAAACGCAACGTTTTCCAGCGTTGCTTCAAGATAGCCCCAGCCGATCACCCCGTTCGGCAACGCTTGCAGATCGCTCAATATCTCCGCTTCCGATCTTCGTCTCCCATCCTTCTCGATCGTCCTAATGGGCTCCGCTTCCACATACCGATATGGCATGATTTGAGTAAACCCGCTCAGGATTTGCAACAGCAGGTGCGACCCGCTCTTGGGCTTGGAATTGCCGAAGATCGGAGGCGCATCGTTGAACGAAAATCGTCTCCAGCGTAGAATAGACTGCGCTGTTTTTCCGTAAGGGCGCGCTATACGTCGAAGTCGCTGCATCATAGCCATAAAAGGAATGTACCACAAAGGTCGTAAAAAGGCATATCGATCTTTCGCGTCGTATCGTGCGACCCTTCTCCGCTACGAGTTATTCGTTCACAACCCTTCTCAATTTCTTCAACGACCCCTGTTCAGAAGCGTACACTTTTTTCACGCCGTCGCCGAGCGAGGCTTCGGTGGTGCGGATATATTTCACGAGCGTTTCGAATCCCCACGGTTCAACCGACGCGGCTTGATCGGAGCCCCACATGGCGCGGTCTAATGTGAGATGACGCTCCACCATGCACGCGCCGAACGCGACGGCAATGGCTGTCGGGATGAGTCCCACCTCGTGACCGGAATATCCGATTGGGATGTTTGGGAACTTCGCGCGGAGCGTTTCGATCATCTTGAGGTTCAACTCCTCCGGTTCGCACGGATAGGTGCTGGTGCAGTGCATCATCACGAGGTCTTGTTCGCCGGCGGTCTCGATCCCTTTTTGGATCTGCTCCATCGTGGACATGCCCGACGACAAAATCAGAGGCTTGCCGGTCGCTCGCGCTTTGCGAATCAAGTTGAAGTCGGTGAGAGAAGCGGAGGGGACTTTGTACGCCGGCGTGTCGAACTGTTGCATAAAATCCACCGACGGCTCATCCCAGACCGAGACCATCCAATCGATTTTCTTTTCGCGGCAATAGCGGTCGATCTCGGCGTATTGTTTTTCGTCGAACTCGACCTTGTAACGATATTCGAGATAGGTGATGTAGCCCCACGGCGTCTCGCGCATTTGATTTTTTTGTTCGGGCGGCGTGGCAACATCGGGCGTGCGCTTTTGGAATTTCACCGCGTCCGCGCCGGCGTGCACTGCGGCATCGATCATCTTCTTCGCAATGTCGAGGTCGCCGTTGTGATTGATGCCGATCTCGGCGATGATGTACGCGCGTTGAGCGTCGCCCACCGCGCGGTTTCCAATTTTTATTTCACGAGTCATTTTTTCTCCAAAGTTTATTGTGGCGGCGCGAGGTCCGTCACTTCGATAAAGTCGAACGGAACATTCCAGCGGGAATAATAATGCAAATCGGGCAGAAGCGCGTACTTCGTTTTGAAGTATTGATCCAGCACGACGCGGAAGGAATTGACCGGCGAGATCGAGGGATACAGCGACTCATAATTCCCGTCGGGGAAATAATACGCGTTGAGGATCCCGAATCGTTCCGACGGGATGGTGTTATCCAGCGACCCCCAGTGGAGGTACGCTCCCGGCCCGTGATCGCCTTGAATGATGATGATCGGCGGCGTGTCTGATTGCGCAAGGATCGCGTCGATGGCTTGAAGCGCGAGGGTGTTGACGTATTGGATCTGCCTGCGATAGCCGCCGATGTATCCGCCGCGCGAATGTTCCGAGATGTAATAGTTCGCGTCGAATAAGGTGAACGGCTCGTCGTGATTGACGACACTGCCGTCTTTGTCGAACACGAACGGCGGATGCGGCGCGATGATGTGAGCGTAGACGAAATAATCGCCTTGCAGTGACGGGGCTTGCTCCAATTCATCGAACGTGGAAAGGATGTGCTGGCGGTGAGTCTCATACGGCATTTCGACCAACGCGCGTTGAAACACAGGAATATGATTCAACACACGCGCCATACTATGGTCAATGACAATGCTCCCGAACGCAGTCACGGGTTGTGTCAGCGGCGAACTTGTGTCTTCGTAATATACATACGCCGTTGGAATGGTCGCTTTGTATTCGTTCTCGAACGAGACCGTTTTATATCCGTTCTGCGCCAGAACGGCGCGCACTTCGC
>BQMV01000357.1 GCA_022181005.1 Anaerolineaceae bacterium
GGGACAGCGCGCGTAAGAGTTTGATGGAAATGATGATGCGTGTTGACGAGGCCGGGGAGGAGAACGTGACCTTTGAGGTCGAGGATTTCATCGGCTTCGCGGGGCAAACTGGAAGTTTGTCCTACTTGCTTGATGAATCCGTTTTCGATAAAAAGACCGCCATCCGAAAATTCGGTATTGCGGTCGTCCATAACGATAAGGTGAGCGTTTTTGACAAGAAGAGAAGACATGGCAAGTAAGGGTTAGGTTGTAAATACGACACGACTAGACTACATTTGTCTGACATTTGAAGTGTAGCAAAAAAGAGAGCGATTGTCAAACTGACGCCGTTCCACTCTTCGCGCCAAGGCGCAAAGTTTACCTTGACAACGCTCTCTCTACGTCATACAATCGCGCTCATTATGAAATCGGCTCGTTGTTGCATGACTATGGCGATGTTTACCTCCCGGCTTTCCGTGAGGAGTTTGCGTTTGAGATGATGCAGCCGAATCAAAAAGGTTGAATCAACATGAGACGCCTCGCGGAAAACGCGGGGCGTTTTTGTTTGTCTCGCCGTCCAGTCGAGGTTTTATAAGGAGAAGAAATGATGGAACAAAAAACGCTCGTCATGAAATTTGGTGGCACATCTGTCGGCTCTGCGGACGCGCTGCGTAGAACGACGCGCATCGTTCGCGACTCGCGCCGCGATTGGGATCGCATCGTCGTTGTAACTTCGGCGATGGCTGGCGTGACGAATCTATTATTGGATTCGGCAAATCATCCAGCCGGCGCGCTTAACGCCGAACGCTCATTGCGAGAAAAACATTTCTCGGCGGCGGAAGCGTTAATTCAAAACAAAACGACGCTCGCAGAAACTATAAGAGAGATTGAAGGCTTGATTCAGGTCTTCGTTAAATTATGCAACTCCATTCAGATTCTCGGCGCAGGAAGCCCGCGCGCGCTGGATGCGATAGCCGCGCTCGGGGAAAGAATGAGTCTGCGATTGCTCACGGCAACCCTCAACGATGCAGGTATCGCCGCACAGGGCGTTGAAGCGACAGAGTTTCTCGTTACAAATTCGAATTTTCAGAATGCATGCCCCGATTTCAACGCAACCCGAAAGAAAACGCGAGCCTTGTTAAACCCAGCGTTGGACGCGGGCAACATCTTCGTTACCACAGGTTTTATCGGAGCGAACGCTGACGGAGCAATCACTACTTTAGGGCGAGGCGGCAGCGACTATTCCGCCGCCATTATCGGTTCCGTCCTGCCTGCCGACGAGGTCTGGATCTGGACCGATGTAGACGGCGTCATGACCACCGATCCGCGCATGGTCACGTCTGCTAAAACGCTGTCTGAGATCAGTTACGGAGAGATTGCCGAGTTGGCGTACTACGGCGCCAAAGTGTTGCATCCCAAAACAATCCGCCCTATTGTAGAAGCGGGCATTGGCTTGAGAATTTGCAACACATTCAACCCCGCGCAAGAAGGCACGCGCCTGACCGCCGTTAGAAAAAAGAGTAAGCGCGTCATTAAAGCGGTGACGGCGATCCAGAAACAGCGTCTGGTAACGATCGAGGGGCGCGGCATGGCAGGCGTACCGGGCATGGCGGCGCTCGCATTTGGCGCGGTAACATCCACTAAGACAAACGTGCCGCTCATTACACAAGCGTCGTCCGAACAATCCATCTGCTTTGCAGTGCCGTCTGAAACCGCCGAAGATGTTTTAAACGCGCTCAAAACGACGTTTGCTCACGAGCTTGAAGAGAGCAAGATAGATAAGGTCTGGTCAAGCAACGACGTTTCCATTGTGACCGTGGTGGGCGCGGGCATGCAGAGCGCGTCAGGCGTAACGGGAGGAATCTTCAGCCGGCTGGGAGAATACGGCATAAACGTGCTGGCTGTGGCTCAGGGCTCATCCGAGGTTTCGATCAGCGTCGTTGTAAACGCCAACGATACCGAGAACGCCGTCAAATCGCTGCACGAGTTGATCGTACATTAACTCAAGCCCCATTCAGACAAGGAAATCTCATGAATAAAATTCCCGTAGCAATTTTAGGCGCAACCGGTTCGGTCGGGCAGCGATTCATCTCGTTGCTCGACAATCACCCTTGGTTTGAAGTCGCAGCGCTCGCCGCATCCGACAGATCCGTCGGACAACGCTACTCGCAAGCCGCGCGCTGGGTTCTAGACGTTCCGATGCCCGCATACGCCAAAGAGATGATAATCGTCCCCGCTTCGACGGAAGCCGTTCAAACTCGAATCGTTTTCTCTGCATTGCACAACGAGATCGCCCAAGAATTGGAGCCACAGTTCGCAAAAGCAGGCGCAGCCGTCTGCTCAAACGCATCCTCTTATCGCCGCGCCGAAGACGTTCCACTGCTGTTGCCTGAAGTCAATGCAGATCATATTCATCTTATCCGACGACAGCGCAGCGACAAAGGTTGGAACGGATGCATCGTCGCAAACCCTAATTGCACCAGCGCGGGATTAACGGTGGCGCTCAAAGCGTTAGACGACGCATTCGGCGTAAAGAAAGTTTTCGCGGTTTCGATGCAAGCGCTTTCAGGCGCGGGCTACCCGGGCGTTTCATCTATGGATATGATTGACAACGTCATCCCCAACATCAACGGCGAGGAAGAAAAAGTGGAATGGGAGCCGCGCAAGATGCTTGGGAACTTAGTCAACGGCGCGATCGAATTGGCGGATATACGCTTCTCCGTTCATACCAATCGCGTAGCAGTGTTAGACGGTCACACGGTATGCGCCAGCGTAGAACTCTCCGCATCGCCTCCCGACGTTCAAACTGTTTTGCAAGCCCTCCGCGCTTATCAAGCCCCAGCGGCAGCGCGCAAACTGCCTTCTGCGCCAGCGTCGGCAATCCATCTGCGAGAAGAAGCCGACCGCCCGCAACCGCGACTCGACCGTCTCACCGGAAAAGGTATGACGACTGTCGTCGGACGCGTGCGCAAAGACCCGCTTCTAGACATTAAATTCGTCGTCCTTTCACACAACACCATTCGCGGCGCGGCGGGCGGCTCGATCTACAATGCAGAGTTGTTGGTCAGCCAAAATCTATTAACGTCTTGACACGCTGGAAGTATTTTGATATAAAACTCGAAATTAAATATTCGCTCTTATCCAGAGAGGCGGAGGGACCGACCCTGCGAAGCCTCGGCAACCAGACTTCACGTTATGGTGCCAATTTCGGCAAATAAGAATAGTACAGCTATTCATTATCTGGAAGATGAGAGGATGGTATAGACGTATGCCTCTTCTTATGCTTTCAGAAGAGGCAGTTTTCTTAAGCGCTTAATAAACTTGTCTCTTCTGATGGGCGGAATTTAGTTAAAAATTTCAAGAGGAGACTCATATGTCCACGATCAAAGAACGTAAATTAGGGTTCGCCACCAAGCAGTTGCATGCCGGGTATACGCCCGACCCCACAACCGGAAGCCGGGCTGTGCCGTTGTATCAAACAACCAGCTTCCAGTTCAAAAATACAGAACATGCCGCCAACCTATTCGCGCTCAAAGAATTAGGCAACATTTACACGCGCCTAATGAACCCCACTACCGATGTGTTAGAACAACGCATCGCCGCGCTGGAAGGCGGGGTTGCCGGGCTTGCCGCCAGTTCAGGGCATGCGGCGCAAATTCAAACCATTTTCACCTTACTTAAGGCAGGCGACCACATTGTCTCGTCGTCTCGTTTATACGGCGGAACCTACAATCAACTGGCGTACACGCTGCCCAAATTGGGAATCAAAACCACATTCGTGAATCCGTCGGAGCCTAAGAATTTTGAGGCGGCGATCACACCCAACACCAAAGTCCTATATGGCGAAACGCTGGGCAATCCCGATATTGCAGTCTTTCCTTTCGAAGAAATCGCTGAAATCGCGCGAAAACACCAACTGGTTACGGTTATTGACAACACCTTCGCGTCGCCGTACCTCTTCCGACCGCTGGAATGGGGCGCGCACATCGTCACACATTCCACGACAAAATTTATCAACGGACAGGGAAACTCCATCGGCGGCATCATTGTAGACGGCGGCAATTACGATTGGAGCAATGGCAAGTTTGAAGACTTCAACACGCCCGATCCCTCTTATCATGGTTTAGTCTACGCTTCCTTGACGGGAGCCGGCTTGCCCCCGTTCGCCATCAAAGCGCGCGTACACGTCCTGCGCGACGTCGGCGCTTGCCAATCTCCATTTAATGCCTGGCAAACCATACAAGGATTAGAGACGTTGAACCTGCGCATGGATCGTCATGTGCAAAACGCTCAGGCGGTCGCCGAATATCTGGAACGTCATCCCAAAGTAAGCTGGGTGAAATACCCCGGGCTGAAGAGCCATCCCGATTATGAACGCGCTAAAAGGTATCTGCCTAAAGGCGCGGGCGCGATCCTCGGATTCGGCGTCAAAGGCGGCGCAGAGGCTGGCAGAAAGTTCATCGAAAGCCTGCAACTGTTCAGCCATCTTGCCAACGTCGGCGACACGCGCAGCCTTGCTATTCACCCAGCCACCACCACTCACAGCCAATTGAACGACGAGCAACTTAACGCGGCGGGCGTCAGCCCAGATTTCATCCGTTTGAGCGTCGGCATCGAAGACATCGAAGACATTCTGTGGGATCTGGAGCAAGCGCTCTCATAGAAAGGACAGGGACAAAACGAGAAGGGCGAATCGAATCAACATTCGCCCTTCCACGTTCATCCTTGCATTTCTCCATGCCGGTAAAAATCCCAATCACGCTGCCCGCCCGCTTCATTCTTGAACGCGAAAACATCTTCGTCATGGACGAAGAACGCGCCGCTCGCCAAGATATTCGCGCGCTGCGCGTCGCCATTCTAAATCTAATGCCCACAAAGGTCGTCACCGAAACGCAACTGCTGCGCTTGCTGTCCAACTCGGCGCTGCAAGTGGAAGTCGCATTAATTCACACCGCTTCGCACGAATCCAAGAACACCTCGGCGGAACATTTGCTTAAACACTACGTCGTTTTCGACGAGATCAAATCGGAAAAATTTGATGGGCTAATCGTCACCGGCGCGCCGGTCGAGCAAATGCCGTTTGAAGCCGTAGATTATTGGAACGAATTAACCCGCATTTTCGACTGGGCTGAAACACACGTCGAATCGACCTTCCATATTTGCTGGGGAGCGCAAGCCGCCCTGTATTACAAATATGGGATTCCAAAATACGACCTTCCACGCAAAGTCTTCGGCGTATACGAACATCGTCTCTTAAAACCGACTTCTTCCTTGACGCGCGGTTTCGACGACATTTTCTACGCTCCGCACTCGCGTCACACAGAGATTCGCTCTTCAGACGTGGCAAAGGTTCAAGACTTGGAAATTCTCGCTCAATCAGACGAAGCGGGGATTTACATCGTCGCCTCAAAAGATGAACGCCGCTTCTATATCACCGGGCATTCTGAATACGATCCGCTAACGCTCAAAGCCGAATACGATCGCGATATAAACAAGGGTTTGCCAATTGACGTTCCTCAGAATTATTATCCGCAAGACGATCCTGTCAACGTCCCTAGCGTCCGCTGGCGTTCGCACGCCAACCTATTATTCTCAAATTGGCTGAACTATTACGTTTACCAAGTTACGCCTTACGATGTAATGGAAATTCCCTAAGCGGCTATCGTCCCGAAGATTCTTTCATAGAATCTTCGGGACAACGCGCAATATCGGCTATTCGATCTTCCCCGCCGCCTTCGCCCGCTCTAAAACTTTTTGCGCGTTCTTCAGCAGCGGCATGTCAATCATTTTGCCGTCGAGCGCGTACGCGCCTTTGCCCTCTTTTTGACTCGCCTCGAACGACTCGACGATTCGTTTTGCATATTCAATTGCCTCATCGGATGGAGTAAACGCCTCTTGCGCCGCCTCAACCTGATTCGGGTGGATGATCTGTTTCCCGCTGAAGCCGAACCGCGCTCCCTCTTCCGCTTCGAGGCGCAGACCCTCGGGGTCTTTGAAGTCAATGAACACGATGTCAATCGCTTGCAGATCGTTCGCCGCGCACGCAGTGACGACTGCCTGCCGCGCGTAGAGCAACTCAGTCGCGGCTTTCGTGCGCACCGCGCCAATGGATGCGGCGAAGTCCTCCCCGCCGAAGATGATGGCTTCGAGTCGTTTATCCGCCTCGGCGATCTCTTTCAGGTTCATGATGCCCTTCGCCGTTTCCACTCCCACCAGCAAGCGGACGCTCCCGATGTTCAACTTGCTCGAAAGTTCATACGTCTCGATGTGTTCGCTGACCCATTTCACTTGTTCGGCAGTTTCGATCTTCGGCACAACAATCGTGTCGGGATTTGTCGTCAATGCCGCAATGAGGTCGCGCTTCTCCAAGCCTGAACCAATCTGGTTGATGCGAATACATCGCTCAGACTTGCCGAAGTCCAATTCCTTCATCGCCCCCGCAATGACTTCCCGCGCTTCGGCTTTTTTGTTCGCCGCCACGCCATCTTCCATGTCCATGCAAATGGAATCGACTCCCAGCGTGGTCGCTTTTTGGATCTTGCGGCGGTCATCGCCGGGCATGTAGAGGATTGCGCGTCTAGCTCTCATTGAATTTCCTTCTCTTTGGATAACTTCAAAAACCGTTGATGATACAGCTCGTATGCTTCATTCAACTCATTCGGTTTAAGCTTGTACTTCTTCACCTTCAATCGTGGAAAATCTGCTATTTGCAAGTGTTTCGACAGTTTATCCCACAAGGTAAGCGCTTGTATCCGTTTTGCGCCATGAATTGTTTTATACAATTTTTTTCCAGCATCAGTCAGGTATGGTTTCGAGCCTCGAACCCGAACCAACCCTGCCTGTGCCAAATGATTAATTGCATCTTCCACTTCGTCATCATCGGGTATGCAATGATTAATCCAATCTGCTTTTGCAATCAAGTAATCTAGCGATGTAGGATCGCCAGATTCGTCTAGGCTCAAGAAAATCCAAGCATCCGAATGGCTGAAACGTGGACCTTGATCTTTCATCCTTCCACCTTCATCCTTTTGAGGAACATCGCTGTCCGTTCAAACTCGACCACAGTTGTACCGTCTGGTTTCCTGCCCCAGCATTTGATTCGCACGATGCCAACATCGGGTCTCGATTTCGACTCGCGCTTCTCGATGATCTCGCTCTCGGCGTAGATCGTGTCGCCGTGAAAGACGGGATTGGGATGCGCGACCTTGTCGTATCCCAAATTTGCCACGATGGTTCCATCGGTGAGATCGGCGACAGTCAAACCGACAACGAGTCCAAACGTGAAGATGCCGTTCACCAGCCGTTGACCGAACTCGGTCTTCGAGGCGAAATCTTCGTTGAGGTGCAGGGGTTGCGTGTTCATCGTCAACGCGGTGAAGAGCACGTTGTCCATTTCGGTGACGGTGCGCCCGCCGTGTTTGAATTTCATCCCAACTTCGAGTTCATCAAAGTACTTTCCAGTCATGGTTATCTCCTTGCAAAAGAAAGAAGAAAGAGGAAAGAAACCCAATAGTCTTTCTTCTTTCCTCTTTCATTTCACGGTAATTAATGCCTGCTCTCTTTCAACCGTCTGCCCTTGCTTGACCAATAACTTTTTCACTACGCCATCCATCGGCGCGTGGATTCTAATCTCCATTTTCATCGCTTCCAACACCATCAGCGTTTGACCTTTCGTAACGGACTCCCCCTCGGCGACGTTCACGCTTCGCACCAAGCCTGGCATCGGCGCGGCTAACCCCGAGGCTTGATCGCCGCCCGCGCCCCTTCGCTTCGCGCCAGACGATTTGGTCAACACGAATGTCCGTCCGTTGATTGTCACCCAGCGTTTGGCGTTGTCGGAGGAAACGTACGCGGTGACGCGTTCACCGTCAATGAGCAAATCCAACTTTCCATTTTCGGCACGGAGGATTTCAACGTTTACTGTTTTATCTCCCATCGTGGCGCGATGAGATTTGCCCGAAGGGACAATGTCAATGCTATACGTTTTCGAGTTGTGTTCGAAGTTTGTTTTCATCCGTATCCTAAAATCCGAATCACAGAAGATGAACGACATTCTATCACGTCAAGAACCAGCCTGAGCGGCGCAAGAAAGCGGCTAGCGCCCTCTTGACATGTTAAATTAGGCGTGATAATCTTGCGCGTGCGCGCGATACGCCTGAAAACGTTGAGGCGGTTGCGCATAAAAAAATTTCTCAGCAGGAGAGTAGTAAGATGTCAGATCGATTTGTCGGTACGGTGAAGTGGTTCAACGCCACCAAGGGCTACGGCTTTATTGGCCGTGACGATGGCGAAGATGTGTTCGTACATTTCAGCGCCATTCAGTCCGATGGCTACCGCAAGTTGGAAGCCGAGCAGAAAGTGGAATTTTCCGTCGAGGACGGTCCCAAAGGTCTGCAAGCCGCCAACGTAGTACCCGTCTCGTAAGACTGAGAGCGCCGTTTGCGGCGTAAGTTTTGCGAAATTGAGCAGGGCTGTCGAGAGACAGCCCTGTTTTTTATGACGCTATTAGACGAACGATTTCACTGCGGTCTTCTCTTCAGCGCGCAATCTCTACGGTACAATCATGCAATCATGAAAGAATTTATCTACTCTCGCAACGCGATCTATGAAACTTTGCGCGCCCAACGCAGAGAGGTGTTTAAGATTGAGCTCGCCGACAATGTGCAGATCAAAGGCAAACTCGCCGATGTGATGGCGTTGGTCGCTCAACGGAAGATTCAGGTCGTCAAAGCGAAACGCCCGCAATTGGATAAGATCCACGAGCACAATCAGGGAGTTATCGCCGAAACAAGCGCGTATCCCTATGCCGATTTGTTGGATATTCTGGAGAACGCTCGCAAGAGGAACGAACCGCCGTTCGTGCTGTTGCTCGATGCGTTGAACGATCCGCAAAATTTTGGCGCGCTCATTCGCACAGCTGAAGCAACCGGCGCGCATGGCATTATTATTCCACTGGCGCATACGGTGGAGGTTACGCCCGCAGTCGTCAACGCGTCGTCGGGCGCGAGCGAACATATGCTTATTGCACGGATGAATCTCGCGCAGGCGATTGACGCGTTGAAAGAGGAAAATATTTGGGTAGTGGGGCTTGATCAAGACGGGGAAACGATCGGGACGAAGACTCAACGTCACTTAACTGGAGCAACCGCGCTCGTCGTCGGAAGCGAGGGCGAGGGGATTCGTCAACTCACGCGAAAAAAATGCGACATCGTGTTAAAACTTCCCATGCGTGGGCAGGTCGAATCGCTTAACGCGGCAGTAGCGGGTTCGGTCGCATTATATCTGGCGTATCTTGCAAGGCAAGAGACTAGATGACTAGAAGACTAGAGACTAGAAGACTAGAAGACTAGGAGACCATGATGCCTCAAGCAACGTATCATTTTCCGCGCGGATTTTTATGGGGGACGGCGACATCATCGCATCAAGTGGAAGGCAACAACGCCAACAATCAATGGTGGAAATGGGAACAAGACGGTCATACCGACGGAACGTCTGGGCTAGCCTGCGATTGGTGGGGCGGACGCTGGAGAGAAGACTTCGATCGCGCCGCAGAAGGCGGACAGAACTCGCATCGTTTCTCGGTGGAGTAGCTCGGAAGAGCGACGAGTAGGGAAAGAGTGTATCTGTGCG
>BQMV01000358.1 GCA_022181005.1 Anaerolineaceae bacterium
AACGAAAAGGACGAATGGCTTGTCCGTCCCGAATCCGCGCTTCAAGGCAAGAAGGGAATCATCCGCGCTCACGTCGAACGCGACAAAACGCCCGTGGACCTGTGCCTGCACTACGATCCCAACCTGTTGACTCTCTCCGACGTGAAGCGACTCGCCGAACTCGCAGGGGCGCAGATCGTCAATCGCTATCATCACGAATCGATTCCCATCGAAAACATGGACTGCTCCGATTGCAGTCTCGTTATCGAACACAGCGTCGGGCGCATGGACGGCGTGTTATCGGTCAACGTCAACTACCCCACCGAAAAAATGTGGATCGAGTATGACAATCACAAGATCACTCGCGCCGCCATCGAAAAACGAGTCCGTTCGTTGGGGTATCAAATTCCGCTCAATGAAATTCAGGCAAAGTTACAAGAGAACAGAGAATTGCTATTCAGCCTCTTGTCAGGATTATTCCTCTTGGTCGGCTGGCTTGGCGATATGTTCTTTGGGTTTCCATCTTTCCTCAGCATCGGCTTCTTCGCCATCGCGTATGTTTTAGGCGGATGGGATGTTTCCCGTCACGCATGGCACGCGCTCCGCGAACGACGCCTCGACACAGATGGACTCATGGTCGTTGCCGCGATTGGCGCGGCGTTCCTCGGCGAATTTGCCGAAGGCGCGTTGTTGCTTTTCCTCTTCAGCCTCGGTCACGCGTTGGAAGAACGCGCATTAGACCGCGCCCGCCGCGCCGTCCGCGCATTGGCTGACCTTGCGCCGAAGACCGCGTTGGTGCGCCGCGATGGAAAAGAACAGGAGTCCCCCGTCGAGTCGTTGCAACTCAACGATGTGGTCATCGTCCGCCCTGGCGTGCGCATCCCCATAGACGGAATCATCCTCGACGGAGATTCTGGCATTGACCAATCTTCCGTCACAGGCGAATCGCTCCCCGTTGATAAAACCGTTGGCGATCAAGTTTTCGCCAGCACGGTCAACGGCGAAGGCGCGCTCGAAGTGAAAGTGACGCGCCTTGCAAAAGACTCCACGCTCGCGCGCGTGATGAAAATGGTCGAGGAGGCGCAAGCGCAAAAATCGCCGACGCAACAAACCGTCGAAAAATTTGAGCGCGTGTTTGTCCCAGCCGTGTTAATTCTCACTGCGCTTGTAATCGTCATTCCTCCATTATTTGGTTTTCCATTTCGCGAATCATTTTTACGCGCAATGACTTTGCTCGTCGCCGCGTCGCCGTGCGCCCTCGCGCTTGGCACGCCCGCCGCAATTCTCGCGGGCGTTGCGCAAGCCGCGCGAAACGGCGTGCTGGTCAAAGGCGGCGCGCATCTTGAAAACCTCGGTCTGCTCAAAGCCATCGCCTTCGACAAAACTGGAACTGTGACTCACGGTCAGCCCGAGGTGACGGATGTGGTGGCGATTCAATCGTCGGCGTGGAAAGAAGCGGATTTACTATCCATCGCGGCGGGTGCGGAATCGAGGTCTGCCCATCCGCTGGCGCAAGCAGTCGTGCGCTCGGCTCAGACTCAGGGTCTGCCTGCCTCGCCAGTGGACGACGTGGAGTCGCTGACGGGACGCGGCTTGCGCGCAGTGGTGAACGGCAAAACGATTTGGATCGGCAATCAAAAGTTGATGAACGAAGCGGGCGTGACGCTTTCTGCTGAATCAATTTCACGCGCTGAGGCATTGCAAGGGCAAGGCAAAACGTTGATGTGGATCGCAGTGGATAAAACGCTGGCAGGCTTGATCGCGCTGGCAGACACGTTGCGAAAAGAAGCCGCGCCGACGATGAACGCGCTCAAAAGATCAGGCGTGGCGCACACGATCATGTTGACAGGCGATAACGCGCGTTCCGCATCCGCGATTGCAAACGAAATCGGTCTGACAGAATTTCGCGCCGACTTAATGCCCGAAGATAAACTCACCATCATCCGCGATCTCGTGAATGAATATGGTCAAGTCGCGATGATCGGCGACGGAGTCAACGACGCGCCCGCGCTAGCCAACGCGACAGTAGGAATCGCAATGGGCGGCGCAGGGACCGATGTCGCGCTCGAAACCGCCGATGTCGCATTGATGGGCGACGACCTCAGTAAACTTCCCTTTGCCGTCGGCTTGGGACGCGCCACGCGCGCGATCATCATTCAAAATTTAGCAATCGCATTGGGCGTGATCGGTTTGCTCATCGTCACCTCGATCACTGGTATCATCAGCATCGGCATCGCCGTCATCTTTCACGAAGGCAGTACGCTGGTCGTTGTGGCAAATGCGTTGAGGTTGTTGAGGTATAAATAAGGGCGCACAACCTTGCGAAGGTTCTAAACCTTCGCAAGGTTATTCTTCACCCGCCATTAACTTGATTCGTTCCCATGGCTTCAAACCTTCATCTTCCGCCAGAAGACTCTTCAAATCGAACAACTCATCGCGCAGCGCCGCCGCTCGCTCAAACTCGAGATTCTTCGCAGCTTCTTTCATCTGATTTTCCATCTCACGGACGATTTGTTTTAACTCGTTGCGAGGCAGATCGCCCGCTGATTTGGTTTTGTATTCGCCGCGCATCTCGCTCACAGCCTTCTGCGAAAACTCCTCGGTGAGATCGCGAATCGCTTTGTGAATGCTGATCGGAACGATTCCATTCTCTTCGTTGTACTTCATCTGCTTGGCGCGGCGGCGATTCGTCTCGTCAATCGCGCGTTTCATCGAGTCGGTCATCTTGTCGGCGTACATGATCACGCGCCCGTTAACGTGACGCGCGGCGCGACCGATCGTTTGAATCAGCGCGGTATCCGAACGCAGGAAGCCTTCTTTATCGGCGTCGAGAATCCCAACCAGCGATACCTCGGGCAAATCCAAACCTTCGCGCAGCAAATTAATGCCCACTACAACATCGTACGCGCCCAACCGCAGGTCGCGCAAAATGCCCACGCGTTCGAGCGTCTCCACATCCGAATGCAGGTATTGGACTTTCATCTCCAACTCTTTCAAGTATTCGGATAGATCTTCCGACATCCGCTTCGTCAGCGTTGTGACAAGGACACGCTCGCCTCGTTCGACCCTCTGCTTGATCTCACCAACCAAATCGTCTACCTGTCCTCGAGTGGGTCGCACTTCCACTTCGGGGTCAACGAGTCCCGTCGGGCGGATGATCTGCTCGACGACTTGTTCCGCATGTTGCATTTCGTACGGTCCAGGCGTGGCGGACGTGTAGATCGTGCTTCCCATCACCTCTTCGAACTCCTCGAACTTGAGCGGACGATTATCCACTGCACTCGGTAAACGGAATCCATACTCGACGAGCGTTTCTTTGCGCGCTTTGTCGCCGTTGTACATGCCGCGAATCTGTGGGACGGTCATGTGACTCTCGTCAATTACCAGCAAATAATCTGTCGGCAGGAAGTCAATCATCGTCCACGGATGTGTTCCCGCCGCGCGGCGATCTAAGTGACGCGAGTAATTCTCAACGCCTGAGCAATAGCCGACCTCTTTAAGCATCTCCAGGTCGTAGCGCGTTCGCTGTTCGAGTCTCTGCGCTTCAAGATGCTTCCCCGTCTCTTTGAAGAATTTCAATCTGTCTTCCAACTCCGCTTCGATATCGGCAATCGCGTCTTTCATTTTGTCGGCAGCGGTGAGATATTGCTTGGCGGGGTAGATCGAAATTTCATTCGGCTCGTCGTACACTTCGCCTGTCACCGAATTAAATCGCATGATGCGTTCCACCTCGTCGCCGAAGAAGGCAACACGGAATCCCTTCTTATCTTCGTACGCAGGGATGATCTCCAGTGTGTCGCCGCGCACGCGGAAGGCGCCTGTCTTCAAGTCCATGTCATTGCGCTGGTACTGCGATTCGATCAACTGACGCAACAACGCGTTGCGCCGATACATCTCACCTACTTTGAGAGTCACTGTCCCTTTGCCGAATTCTTCGGGGTTGCCCAAACCATAAATGCAGGAAACAGAAGCGACGATGATCACATCACGGCGAGAAATCAACGCGGTAGTGGCGGCAAGCCGCAAGCGTTCGATCTCTTCGTTGATCTGCGTCTCTTTTTCGATGTACAAGTCATGCCGCGGGACGTATGCCTCAGGCTGGTAATAATCGTAATACGAAACAAAATATGACACCGCGTTCTGCGGGAAGAACTCTTTGAATTCGGCGTACAACTGCGCGGCAAGCGTTTTGTTGTGCGCCATGATGAGCGCGGGCTTTTGCACCTCCTGAATCACAGACGCGATGGTGAACGTTTTGCCCGTGCCTGTGGCGCCAAGCAAAACTTGATTCTTCTTGCCGCTGCGCACGCCGTCTACGAGTTCGCGGATGGCTTCGGGCTGGTCGCCCATAGGTTGAAATGGCGCTTGAAGTTTGAAATCCATATGAGTGTCTTTCGGAGCGGGATAATCTGAACGTACGTTCTATATTGTACCGCGAAACAGGCGACGCGTATAATATCCGCATGGACTCCCCCTTCGACCTCGCCATCGCCGCGCGCCAACCGCTTCTCAATGATCCGCATGATTCCGCCTTCCGCCTCTTCAACGGATTCACCGAAGGCGACCCAAGTCTTTCGCTAGACATCTACGCGCGGACGCTGGTCATTCATAACTACGCTGAGGATCCAACTCAAAATCAACAAGTTATAGAAAACCTAGTCAACGCTTTATCCAACTCTCTAAATTGGCTACGCGCTGGGGTTTTAAAACAACGAAACGGAATTACACAAGAGGATAAGCGCGGGGTACTTCTCTTCGGCGACACGCCCGATTCAAAGATCAACGAACATGGAGTTTGGTACGCGCTCGATCTCACCATGAACCGCGATGCAAGTTTTTATCTCGATACAAGCCTGCTACGAAAATGGCTCGTCGAAAATATGAGAGGCAAATCTGTGTTGAACACGTTTGCTTACACGGGAAGTTTCGGCGTCGCCGCGTTGACTGGAGGCGCGAGTCGCGTCGTTCAAGTGGATCGCAACCGTCGCTTTCTCGATCTGGCGAGAAAATCATACGCGCTGAACGGATTTTCAGTCAGTCGGAATGATTTCCTCGCGCTCGATTTTTTCCCAGCAGTCAGCAGGTTCAAAACAGGGAAACAAACCTTCGATTGCGTGATCCTCGACCCGCCATTCTTTTCGTCCACGTCCAAAGGCAAAGTGGATCAGGAAAACGAAAGCGCGCGGCTCATCAACAAAGTGCGTCCGCTCGTCAACGATGGCGGATACTTAGTGGCGATCAATAACGCATTGTACGTCAGCGGACAGGAGTACATGCAGACGCTAGAAAATTTATGCAGGGATGGATATTTGAAGATCGAAAAATTTATTCCCGTGCCTGAGCATTTCGTCGGGTATCACCAAATCGGCAAGCCCATCACCGACCCCGCGCCGTTCAACCATTCGACGAAGATCGCGGTATTGAAAGTGCGGCGGAAGGCATAAAATTCGCAATCTGCCATGCTATACTTGAATCAACATGAAACAGGAAAAACTCACCCATGCTGGTTGTGTCGTTTTCCAAGTCAAAGGCAAGCGCAAGACTTATTTGGTGGTTTCATCCTCAACAGGTAAACATTGGATACTACCGAAGGGACACATTGAACGAGGCGAATCCCCTCGACAAGCGGCGTTGAGGGAATTACGAGAAGAGGCGGGAGTCGTTGGGAAAATTGTCCAAACTGGACCAATACAATCGTACGCAATGAAAAACGAGGATGTCATCGTTCAATATTTCGTCGTGCAGTTCTCAAAGTCGGTCGAACCAGACGAGAACCGCACGCTTCGATGGGAGACGCAAAAGAAGGCATTGGAACTGCTCTCCTTTGATGAAGCAAAGAACGCGCTTCGAGAATCCCTGAAATCCATGAGGCAGGCGGCGTGAATAACATAGCTAGCTATCTTCCTTCTTGCGTGGCAAGGCGATGATGATTCCCAGCACGAGGGCGGCGAGGGCAATTGCCGCGGCGCTGAGAGTCATCTCTTGCGGGCTCTTGGTGGTGATCGCATTAGGCGGGGTTGCGGATGAGGCGGCGAGGATCGTCGCGGTAGCGGTCGGCTGAAGTGTGGGAAACGCCGAGGCGGCTGAAGCAGGCGTCACCTGCGGAGGAGGCGTGGCTCCTTTCATCACAAGAAGTTGTTGCCCGACGTACACATCATCCGAATCCCAATTGTTGAGTCGCTGAATCTCTTTGATCGTTGTGCCGTACGTGATGGCGATGCTCCATAAAGTTTGCCCGTATTGCACTTCGTGGATCACGTCGCCGCCCAGATTGGCGGTTGCGATCGCGATGGGCAGCGAGTATTGCGGGAGCGTGCCGTTTTCGGCGGCGAGGGTTGCGCCCGCGTTGTATGCCTGTTGCGTGAGAGGAATGCCCGTGAGGACGGCATTGGCATTCGATTGCATTTGGCCGCTGGTTGTTTGGAGCGCGGTCTCGACGACCAAAATATAACCGTCTTCGGTGGCGGCGATGCCCGCGCCGATGTCACTGCGATAAGGCGAGAGCATTGTGTTCGTGTGCGGCTCGTCGCCAAGCCAGCCTTGCACCGCGTCTTTCGAGCTTTGTGAGAGTATCCAATTTTCCGAGCGGTAGCCATCTTGGTAAAGATCGCCCGAAAGCGGATACCCCAATGTCATCATCCATTGACCGAGAGTCAGGTTGTTCGGTCGCCAGTGACCCGGCATGCCCGACGCGATCCCGCTCGCCTCATCCTGCGCGATCTGCATCAAGGCGGGATGCACCGCCAGCGCGTTCAATCCGTTGGCGAGGCGCAAGGCGTTGACTTCGTCGATGAGTTCGGCGGGCGTCGGCGTGGACTCTTGCGCGCGAGCAGAACGAACATTAGCAAGGGCAAACGTCAAAATTAATGAAAGAAGAATATGTGGAAAATGTTGAATTTTGGGGATTTCAGCCCAATGCGATCCCGCTTTCTCGATTCTTACGCTTGGCATCGCTTGCTCTTTCCGTCTTTTATGCACGTTGATTTTACTCGTACGGTTCGCCGTATGCGCCTCAAACCCACTGTTGGATAGGCTTAAGGGATGCTGGATCGTTGTCTGGATAAAAATCCCAATACGACACGATTAAATTCATCGGGCTTTTCAACGGGGACAGCATGGCGCGAATCTTCAATGACAACCAGTTCCGCGTTTCTCATATTAGAGACGAACGCTTCCTTGGACGACACGGACGTGTAATCTTGATCGGCGGCGACAACCAATGTCGGCGCCTTGATCTAGCCGATTCGATCCGCCACGCTCCAACCTACAATCGCGCGCAATGTGTCGCTATATGCACGGACGTCGTTCGTCGCCCAGCGCTCCACGAACATTTCTCGCAAAGACGTTTGCTCATCCTTGGGAAACAGCCGCTTGCTCAACACCTCTCCCATTTTGCGCATCCCTAACAAGCGCACGATAGCAAAACGCAGGAACACATTCCAACGGTCTGCCATCGTGCGAACAACCGCTTCGGGACTAGAGTTAACGATGACCAAACTCTTGACCAGTTCGGGTGAATCCACCGCCAGTTGAAAGGCGATCATCCCGCCTAGAGAAATCCCTACCGCGTGAACGGAACCAACCCCCAATGACTTAATTAATTCGGCGGCATCCTTTGCAAACAGCGACATGCTGTACGGACCCTTCGGCTTCTGCGATTGACCATGTCCGCGCAGGTCGAACGCGATAGTTTGAAACTGTTTGGAAAAAAAAGGATCTTGCATTTCCCAATCGTTCGCGCTGGAGCCAAGCCCATGAATGAAAAGCACAGGCTCGCCTGCCCCGCTGACTTTATAATGCAATTCAATACCGTTGATGCGTTGTTTGGGCATATTCATTTCTCTTCTGTAGTTTATATTTTTCGGAGGTCCGCGCCTCGATGCCCATCGAACGCCGATCAAGCCGCGACGGACTTCCTCCGCCATGTATTATACAGGCTGACGCCAAACAGAATAAATCCGAGCGGCGTGGCGACGAGGTACACGATCCAATTAGTTTGCCATTGTAAATTCAGAGACATGGCAAGCGCATAAAAGAGAACGCTTATCGCAGGGATGGCAAGCAGGGAAAGGTATTTCCATGCAGAGACGCGTCCGCGTAAGTTGCCAAGGAACGAGCCTTCGTCTTCTTGCAGGCGATTCCAGCGCAGACCAAGATATGCCAATCCCAACAACACAGGCAAAATGACGATTGCTATTGGCGCAGCAGGAACAGTTCCGATAACAAACACAAGCACAAATATACCGAAAATAATAATCGCAGCCCAGCGGTTAGGAAAGAACGATTCGGACGCGCTCCAGTTTGCCAGCCAGTAAGCAGGGATAGCAAACGCTGCTGCCCCGAATGAGAAGAGCGCAAATTCAGCAACCGACGAGACGCCCCCGTCGGGCTCGAGCCACCACATGATCGCCCACAAACCGTAACAAAGCCCCACGAGGGCGCACAATTTCAATGTCAAAAATGAATCGGCGGAAAGCAAAGATTTCTTCATGGCATACCACCCAATCCAAACTGTGACGAGCGCATGCCATGCGAGTCCAGTGAACGAAATCGAGAGCGGCAGAGATTCATAGGTTGTTTGCACAACGACTCCCTCCGCCAGCCAGCCAAAAACTGCGCCCGCAAGAAATAACGCCCAAATGTCTTTGACCCTGAAGCGCGAAACGAGATAGAGAAAGACAAACGCCATGAGCGAATACGCCAGCCAGGTCATCGTCCATTCGCCGAACGAATCCTCGGGACGCTTGCGCGCCCAAAAAAGAAGTTCGGAAAAGAGGAAGAGAATATAGCCTGTGGACAATGTCAACACAATGTTCTTGAAAGTTTTCATAATATATGCACAGAATTCGATCCAGAAAAGTTGCGTCGGGCTGACGATCCCATTCGTCAGTTCGACCCTCGCGCTCCAGCGCGAAAAAACAAGTAGAGATCTGGAAGACCGCCTGTTGGCTGAAATCTTTCTCTATCGTACATGCGTGCCGCTGAGCCCGCAAAGAACGCAAAGAAAATCTTTTTAACTTGGCGACCTTAGCGTGCTTTGCGGTAAAAAATCTTCTCATGCACAGTAGAGAATCTTTTTTACCTTATTGTGCAAGAAGGAGTCTAACGGCTGGCGTTACTTGCAGGTGGGCGGGCGTAGATAAAACTCCGAGAACAGGATTCTGCTTGGGTGTAGAAAATGCCGCACGCCGCCGAAGGCGGCAGTCCCACCCGTCAAGTGCACGCTTTGTTGGGCAACCTTTATGAACGCAAGACTCGCCAACTGAAAAACAGAACATATCCCATTTAACTTAATTTCTGATTCCTTACCGTGTTATACATTTTATCGAAAATGGCGAGAATTTCAGGGTCGTCGCCAATTTCTGATAAATAACCATCAACAATACTGTAACTGATACGCAAAAACTTATCGAATAACTATGAGCCACGCATAATATTTTTGCTAGGCGTGTAAATTGGTCCATACCGTTTTGTAGCATTGAAGTAATACAAAATCGGCAACAATTCATCTTTTGATTGAATT
>BQMV01000359.1 GCA_022181005.1 Anaerolineaceae bacterium
TCGCCTTCTTCGCAGAGGCTTTCATCTCCTGCCGCGAAGGATCAAAGAATTTTGAATCTGCGCCGGTAAACGCTGCATTGAGTTTCTCCATAATCTGCACCAGCCCAATGCCCGACAGCGGATCGTCGGGCGTACCGTCCACAAGATTGACAAATACGTCCACGCCTTCATCCATTAAATCGCGAATCTGTTTTTCAACGTTCTGCGGGTCCACTTGATGATGCTTCCATTTGAGTCCATCCATGTGAGCGGAGGGATCGTAGGGCTTGTCGTTCGGATCGTCCGGCAGGCTTGACAACACACAAAGATACATATTGAGTCCTTTTCCTTTTGCGATCAATCAAGACAATTTATTTTTTCTCTGGCGTTATCTCGATTGCGTTATACGCTTCATTGTTAATTCATATATCTGTTGATCGTTGATTGAATTGACATATCGAATCATATAACAATAAGCTATAACGATATGGATTGTATATCTATTATTCAATTTATGTAAAGGGTTTTAACGCATAAAATTATTTAAAATATTGCAAGGCATTGATTCAATATGCGCAAAAAACAAACTATCGCCGACTAAAAATAAATCGTTGAAATAAACAACGCCGCGTTGCGCGGCGTTGTTTATTTGATTTCGATCCGTCTATTTCCAAAATTGCGGAAGATGTTTTTTATAGGCTGTCAGATAATCATCCAAAATATTTTTAGCGACATCCAGATCAGCGACGACAGGATCAAGCAGCAAACATTGTAAGGCTTTTTGATAATCGCCTTGCACAACGGCGTCTATGCCGAGTTGCGCGCTGACGATCTCGCGCCGACACAACTCTGCGATTGGCTCGGGCAACGCGCCCATTTGAACGGATTGAATCCCAGCTCCGCCGACGTGCGCCGGCGTTTCCACAATAACGTTCTGCGGCAAATTAGAGATCTGTCCATTGTTAGGCAGGTTAACCGCTAGATGATAGTGGCTGCCGGCGCACGCTATATTCTCAATCATCTCCAGCGCGCCTTCAGAATCGGTCTCAAGCAAACCGTCCACTGTCATGTCGCCGCTTGCCATTTTATTCAATCGGTCCAAACTAAAATCACGCACGCTCGCCATCAACTCCCAATCATACAAGCGGATGTTGTAGCGCTCCCAAGGCTTTGTTTGCGGATCGCTCATCCAAGGCAGATATTCGCACAGGTGCGTATCGCCGGGAACGGGGAACAAGCCGAAGTCTTGAAAGATGCGTCGCGTCAACGGCTCGAACGATTCTTCCAATTCAAAGAATCTTTTTCGCAAAAGCGGATATAAATCTTCGCCTGTGCGTTTATCGTGAATGGAAAGAATCCAAGTGAAATGATTTAATCCCGCCGCGCGAATATCCAATTTTTTGACCGCTTGCGCGATGACCATTTGTTGCAAAGGATGTTGCATTACGTCGGCGTGCATACCTTCTAACCCATCGGGGATCGCGATATCGAGTTCCTTCGCCAGCGCTGCGCCTGCCATACAATAACCAAGATAAATTTGATGGCATAGCCCAGCCGCTTTGATCTTGCTGTAACGGTTAATAAGATCGCAAATGCGCGTCATCGGATTAGTGAAGTTAATGAACCACGCTTCAGGGCAGGCTTGCTCCATATCGCGCACGATTTCCAAAACAGGTTGGACGTTGCGCGCTGCATGCGCGAAACCGCCAGGTCCGCCATTTTCGGCGTAAGGTTGACGCACGCCATACTTAAGCGGAATTTCAAAATCAGATTTCCACAATTCTTCGCGCGGTCCCACTTCAATCGCAGAAACTACATAGTCGGTATCTTCCAGCGCGTCTTTATGGTGCGTGTGCGCGGTGATGGTGAAATGCGAATCCCATTCGCGGTTGAGGCGCTCCGCGAGTCGTTGAACAATGTCGAGAGTGTCGGCGTTGCGATCCACAAGCGCGAGCGTGGAGCTTTTGAGTTTTTCAGAACGCATGATGGCGGAGAGGGTGTTCTCGCCGAACGACGCCGAGCCTGCGCCGATGACGGTGATCTTGGTGGGGAGGGTCATGTTGATTCCTTTGTTACTATTTTGAAAGTTGATTCTCGAAAGTATACCTCCCAAACGAACCGTCCACGAATATTAGCGCACGCATTCGTGGACGGTGGTCATTCCTATTAAAAGAAAGTCTTTCGCGCTGAAGAGATTCCTGCGTAAGGCGGGTTGTTTACTCATCTCAGACCGTCTCCACGCAGGAGGGGATTGTTTCGGGCTGTGCCCTTGCAACGACACCCTTGCAACAGATAAATGGAATATTGTTTATTCACCTTATATAGTTACAACTCCGAAGGAGTGGGATGATTATAGACTTGCATAAATCAGGCAAGCCAACCCCGAGGGGTGTCATAGTTTTGCATGAGGGCATATCATCCCTTCGGGATTTGAATCGATGCTCGTTATTTTCTATAACCCTACCATCCCTTCGGGATTGAAGGCGCGCAAGGTGAGTTACTCGTATCGCAATGCCTCCACTACATTCATGCGCGAGGCTTGGCGGGCGGGGATCACGGCGGCGAAGACGCCGAAGAGCAAACCGATGGCGATGCCGACGAGGATGCCTGAGGTGGGGAAGACGAATCCCAGGGGGAAGATCGCCTCCAATGCAATGACGATCACGTAGCCCAGATAGAGTCCGCCTAGGATGCCGAAGGCTGTGCCGATGGCTGAAAGTAACAGGGCTTCGCTGACGACCATCATTCGGATCTGTTTGCGCGTGCCGCCGACCGCCCGAATCATGCCGATCTCGCGCGTCCGTTCGATCACGCCGATGGTCAGCGTGTTGATCATGGCGATCAGGGATGGGATCGCCAGCACGAGGAACAAAACATACAGCGAAGCAAACGTAGCGTCCATTTGAGATTTCATCGTGTTGTAATATTCCACGCCAGAGATCACTTTGAAGGTTGGGTATTTTGCGGACAAGGCGCGGATGGCGGTGTCGGCGGCTTGACGGTCGGCGTCCTTTTTTAGATTCAATTGGATGAAGACATCGTCTTGCACGCCAAAATCTTTTTTCATGTTGGCATGTGAAATATAGCCTGTGGTCACTTTGGCGTTGAGCATGTCGGTTGCCACGGCGACGATGCGGTATTCGAATGTGCCGTCAGGCGTGACGACTTCGATGCTGTCGCCGACATTTTTCTTCAACGCCGATAACAACGCGCCGTTCACGATCATATTGCGCCCCTCATTCAACGAGGCGTAAGCGGACTCGTCGTCGGCGAAAATATTTTTTTGAAAGAACAGCGCCGACACATGTTGGAAAGAAACGGGATCCATCGAAAGCAGGGAGATGGGCTGTCCGTTGGAGACTGCGCTCGAATATCGAAGCGCGGACACGTCATCTACACCGTCAACATGTTTTAACTGCTCGGCAAAATCCGCATTCGCGCCGATGTTACTGCTCCATAACGCGATCGAAGGCGGAATGAAAAGATAATCACTGCCGAGGTTGGCGCGGATCAGATCGTACAATGTAAATGTGAGGCTCGAGATCATGCCGCCGATGGCGATGATCACCGTCAACGCCAGCATGGTTGTGCTTGCCGTCACCGCCGCGCGCGAGGGTTGGCGAGTCAGGTTGCCCTGCGCCAGATCGCTGATGCCGCGCCGCGCATAAAACAACGCCAGAATTTTTCCGAACATCAATGCGAGCGGGCGGACCAACGCGGGCGTGATCAACACCAAGCCCAGCAGGAAGAAAAATCCGCCTGGCATGATGAGTTCGGCGCGGCCCGATAGAATGGCGATCAACGTCAGGATGATAATGACCGCGCCTCCGACCGCGCTTTTGCTTGTTCGCCCCTCGAATAGTTTTTCATTGGCTGACGGTCTCAACGCTTCGAGCGGAGTCACTTTGCTGGCGCTCAAGGCGGGGAACAGACCCGCCGCCACGGTCACGCCAACGCCCAACAAAATGGAAACGGCGATCAACGTCGGTGTAACAACAGGTTCGCCGATCTTGAGATTCAAAAACTGACTCATGATCGGTGTCATGGCTTTGACGATGCCCGCGCCCATTAAGTAACCGAGAAAAATTCCGACGGCTGTGCCGAGGACGCCTTGAAATAACCCTTCGGTGAGGATGATGCCGACGATCGTTTTGCGGTTTGCGCCCAACGCGCGTAACATGCCAATATCGCGGCGGCGTTCTGCCACAATGGTGCGGAAGGTGTTGAAGATGATGAACCCGCCCATGAAGAGGGCGAACACGCCGAACAAATTCATCATGGCTTGACCCAGTTGCAGGGATGCGAACATCTGCGTATCCGCGTTCAGTTGCGTGCCGACCGTGTAATCTTTGCCGAGCGCGGTTTGAATGTTGTTTTGAATTTCGTTGCGGCGGTCTTCTTGCGCAAAGGTCTCGATGACAATATCAATGGTGTTGATCTCGTTGACATCATTCGTTATCGTTTGCGCCGTTGGCAGGTTCACCAAAAGCTCTTCGTTGCCTGGCGAGGTGCGGGCTGGCAAAATGCCGACGACGGTTAGATCCGCTGTCCCGTTCACGCTGGGGACGCGAATTGTGTCGCCCAAATTAACTTTCAGCGAATCGGACAGCGTGCGGGAAATGATGACGGCGTTCGTGTCGGTGTCTTCGAGGTAACGTCCCTCCACAAGCGGATATGCCCGCACGGAGCGAGCCGCTTCGGGGATCACGCCGACGAGGGACAACGCAGTCACCTTGTCGGGTTGATTCGAATCGTCGTCATAAAAATCGGCGGGGATGTTGACCACGCGAGTCAACGAAGGCGAGTAGGCGCGCACGCCGTCCACATTTTTGAGTTTATCGGCAACGTTGATCGAAAATGGCTCGCCCGAAATATGCGTCGCGCTGAAATCAACCAATCCCGATGCGCCTTGCACGTTGGCTTGCAGGGCTTCGATCATGGTCGGCAAAATGATGTTCATGCCGAAAATCACCAGCACGCCAAAGACGACTGCCAGCGTAGTGAGGAAGGTTCGTAATTTTCGCCCGCTGAGGTAGCGGTATGCGAGTGTGAGTTGGATGTTCATGTTAGTCCTTCATTGGATGATCGAGTGATTTGGTGATTGGGTGATCTGGTTATTTGGCGATTTCCGATTTTGTTGTAGAATTTTGGCATCACTCAAATCCATCTAGAAATTTGGAGGCAAAATGAATGCTGATGAGTTACGCGCGCGGACAAGGGCTTTTTCGTTACGGGTAATAAAATTGATTCAGTCATTGCCGAAGTCTTTGGTAGCGGAAGTTTTGGGAAAGCAACTGC
Source organism: Anaerolineaceae bacterium (assembly GCA_022181005.1). Lineage (GTDB taxonomy): Bacteria > Chloroflexota > Anaerolineae > Anaerolineales > Villigracilaceae > Defluviilinea. The sequence continues at coordinate 5,278 of BQMV01000359.1, forward strand.
TCCGTTCCGCCACTTCCGTAGGAGCCAACTATCGCGCCGCCACACGAGCCCAAAGCCATGCCATGTTCGTCTCCAAGTTATCCATTGTTGTCGAAGAGGCGGATGAAAGCGTCTTTTGGCTGGAGTTGATTCGCGATGCGGGACTTGTCAAGCCTGAACGCTTGGCGGATCTACTTGATGAGTCGGAACAAATTATGAAAATCATGTCGGCATCTCGTAAAACGGCAAAAAATAACAAGTGACTTTTATTGGGTGATTGGGTCATTGGTGATTTGGCGGTTTTCAATCGCTCAATCGCTCAATATCTCAATCTCCCAATAATTTCATCTTTTCCACCACATCTTCCGCGTTCTTTCCGTTCTTCTTTTCAAGCAACGCTTCATCCACCACTTTGCCGTCTTTGAGGAAGATGATGCGGTCGGCATACGCGGCGATGCGCGGATCGTGCGTCACCATCACAATCGTCCTGCCGTATTGTTTGGAAACGTCTCGCAATAGGCTGGCGATCTCGTCGCTGGAGCGGGTGTCTAAATTTCCAGTAGGCTCGTCGGCGAGAATTAATTCAGGGTCGGCGACCAAAGCGCGGGCAATGGCGACGCGTTGTTGCTGTCCGCCAGAGAGTTGGTCGGGACGATTCACCAAACGGTCGGATAAACCGAATCGGGTCAGCCATTCCGTCGCTTTTGATTTCGCGTCGGCGGGCTTGACCCCGTCTAATGTGACGGGCAATGCCGCATTTTCCACGGCGTTCAACACGGGGATGAGGTTGAAGAACTGAAAGATGAATCCAATTTTGCGGCGGCGAAGTTCGGTGAGTTTGTCGTCGTTGAGGTCGGTGAGGTTATGCCCGCCAATCAGCACATGACCTTCGCTGGGTTTGTCCAATCCGCCGAGCAAATGCAACAACGTGGATTTGCCGCATCCGCTGGGTCCCATGATGGCGACAAACTCGCCTTCCTTGATCGTGAGGTTGACGTGATCCAGCGCGGTCACTTTCGTGCCGCCTGCGCCATACGTTTTGGTTAATTGTTCTGCTTGAATGGTAGACATGGTTTCTCCGAGAATTTGAAGCTTGAATGATGAATAGAGAATAGAAAGTGGAAAGTGAGTTATGTTGTTGGCGGGGGATGGGTTGAACTCTCGATCCCTTTTTTCGGTCTACCCCGTCTGCGGACTTCCACTTCATCGAGCGGTTGCTTTTTGATGGATTCGATGCGCATCTCGATCATGTCGAGCCAGTGCAGGTCGGCTTCAAGGTGCATGATGACTTTATCGCTCAGGAAAATTTTCGCCAACTCAGACCCCGCATCGTAATGATCTCTTTGCGCTGTGGCATCGTGCAATTCTTGATATAACCGAGTCCGTTGGGTTTGGATGATTTTTTCGGGGTCGGCTTCGCCCGAGATCAAGCTGATCATCAACTTGACATAAAACTCATCGCGCTGATGTTCGCTGGGGATGCTGGAGACGAGCCATTCTTTCAGCGCGTGGCGCCCGTCGCGGGTGATGGCGTAGATGCGGCGGTCTGGTTCGCGCCCCTCGCCAATATCGGACTTGGTCTGCACCAGCCCCGATTCTTCGAGCCGGTCGAGCGTTGTGTAAATTTGAGCGGGCTTCACGTCCCAACTTACATCCCCAACAACGGCTGAGAACGCGACGCGTAGTTCATATCCATGGCGCGGCTTTTTGGCAAGCAGACCTAAGATGGCATTTCGAACAGACATCGGACCTCTGTAAAATAGTAAACGAGTGACTAATTTTCAAACGAGCGAAATACTATACGAGTTACTACTTTTTGTCAAGAGGGGTAGGCTCTTCGTTTATGGCGCTTACGCAAGGTCAGAAAGGTCTAATGCGAATACCGCGAAAGAGCGAATTGCACTACTTTTTCGCCGTTGATTCGCATCGTTCGCCGATAGAAGCAATCTGATTTAAATTGACACTTCAAAAATCCAACGTCTTGTCTGTTACCGATTCGCTGTTCACTGATAACCGATCACTGAACTTTCCCCACACTTTTTTCACCATCAACCCCGCCCTCCAAAACGCGACCGCCGCCATGCCGTGCGCGAGGACAGCGAACAGCGGCGGCGTTTGATAGGTGTAATACGTCCAGCATTCGCGGGTGGTGCCCCAGAGTTCGAGGTAATATCCCAGCCCTGAGCCTGCGATGAATGTGAGGAGGGCATAGCGGTAATCGGTTGGTGTAAGGACGAGGAGAACGCAGAGAATTAGTGCGAGCCATGTAAAGGACTTGTCAAATGTTGGGGCGACGAAGACCAGCATCAAGGTCAGGAAAGAGGCGAAGGTAAGCCAATAAGCAATGATGAAGGCAGAAGGATGAAGGATGAATTTGAGAGACCGCTGAAACCATTCAAGACTCCAATCTATGAATCTTGTAATGCGATCAATAGATAAGCTTGCGATGGGCCAAGCAGGGATGATCCAGAGTGGAGGTCTTTCAGCCGTGTAGTAATGCCAGAGATCCGTTTGTGTGCCCCATGATTCGATCGCCAGTCCGCCGCAGACGCCGACGAAGACGATGAGCAGGTCGGTTTTGAGATTCGCGCGGGCGATGATGGTGATGGACATGAAACCGAAGATGCCGAGCAACAGCCAGTCCATGTACCGCCACCATGTACCGTTCCAGTCCACGTATTTGAGGTATTCCTCTGCGAGGGGCCACCAGATGTAGACGATGAGGAAGACCGTGAGGAGGAATCCGCCCAACAGGATGGATGAGTCGCGAGTCCAGAATTGCTTAAGCGCGATGCGGAATTCAGTCATGAGAAAATTATAATCGAGGGATTTACCGCGAGATCAGTTCTTCAAAGGCGCTGGCGGATTAAAACAGTTCGGCAAGCGTTCGCCTTTCAATCCGGCGATCAAATTCTTTGCCGCGATCCACGCCATTTTGTCGCGCGCCGCTTTGCTTGAACTGGCGATGTGCGGCGTGACGATGATATTATCAAGCGCAAATAGCGGATGGTTGAGCGGCAAAGGTTCGGGCTCTGTTACATCCAAACCTGCGGCGAAGATGCGTTTCTCTTCAAGAGCGCGATATAGCGCCTCAAGGTCCACAACCGGACCGCGCGACGTATTTACCAACACCGCGTTCGGCTTCATTTTAGAGAGCGCATCCGCCGCGATCATATGGCGCGTTTCATCCGTCAGCGGAGTGTGCAGCGACAGAAAATCCGATTCTTCAAGCAAAGTCTCAAACTCCACTCGAGTCGCGCGCGCATCGGAAGGCGACTTTGTTTCCAGTGGATCATAATAAATAACGCGCATATCAAATCCCGCTGCGCGACGCGCCATCGCTTTCCCTACGCGCCCAAAACCCAGCAAGCCAAGCGTAGCGCCCTTCATTTCCAAACCAAGCAACGCCATCGGCTGCCAGGTCTTCCACGCTCCACTGCGCGCATAACGATCTGCCTCTAGAATGCGTCGTCCAGCGCTCATCATCAACGCAAACGCAAAATCGGCGGTGACGTCGGTCAGCACATCGGGCGTATTGCCTACCGAGACGCCTCGCGCCGTCGCCGCAAGCACATCAATATTATCGCAGCCGACCGCGAAATTACTGATCACTTTGAGTTGAGGTCCAATCGCATCCATCATATTGCCGTCGAACAGATCCGTGAGCAGACACAAAACGCCTTCCACGCCCCGCGCGCGTTGCAAGAAGTAA
>BQMV01000360.1 GCA_022181005.1 Anaerolineaceae bacterium
CGCCAACCTTGATGTTCTGTCTAAAATAAACTGGCTCATGATATGCAATGTGAACATCCGCTAGAATCACGCCAATTTCCATAAAAGACTGATCCTTATTGAACAGTCTCAACTCGATTAGATAGGCGATCCGCGCCTGCTCGAAATAGGTGAGATATTTCGCGTTGTTGACGTGTCCTTGCGGATCCAAATCTCCGTAACGGACTTCGACTGGGTGGTAAAAGTGAAAATCGCTCATAGAACGATTATACTCCCGCTAAGGAATTAGAAAATTTGTGCTATACTTCTGTCGTGGCTATCATTCGCTCTTCAGATATTGGAACGTATCTCTACTGCCGCCGCGCGTGGTGGTACAAGAAGCAGGGAGTCGAGTCCGAGAACCAAGCCGAAATGGCGACGGGCTCCGAACTTCACCGCCAACATGGGCGCAAAATCCTCGCCTCCAGCCTTGCGCGGACGGTTGGGTTAATCCTTCTCATGCTCGCATTAATTTTATTTGTCTCCTACTACACCGCAAGAATTCTCTAATTTCTCCATGCTCTATCTCTCCCTCGCACTCCTTCTCCTCGCCTTCCTCTTCTTCTGGCAATCGAATCGTCAAAGGAGCGAGGCAGGCTTGCCCGGCGGACGCGTCATCTACACCGACACGCGCGGCTGGAATAAGTTGGAAAAGCCGCTGTTCTACGCCGCGTTGGGGCTGACGGGCAAGCCCGATTATCTCGTTGAACAAAATGGAAAGATCATTCCCGTCGAGGTGAAATCGGGACGCGCGCCCGAAGCGCCGTATGATTCGCACATTTATCAATTGGCGTCATATTGTTTGTTAGTTGAGAAAACTTATGGAAAACGTCCGCCGTACGGAATCATCCATTATGAGGGCAAAAATTTTTCCGTGGAGTACACTCACGAGTTAGAGCAGTCTCTGTTGGAGTTGATCGTCGAAATGAAGCGCGATGGGATGAAGAGAGAAATTGCGCGCTCGCACGAGCAGGCGTCTCGTTGTAAGCGATGCGGCTTTCGATCGGTTTGCGATCAATCGTTGGCTCGATAAAAGCAGGTATATATATATACGACTTTGCGCATCCGTGTACTTGTGCGCTTGTTTACTTTATAATCGTCCTATGTCCGAGCGATTTGTCCCCAAGTGTCCCGTCATTTGCGCGCATAAAGAAATGCCCGCAGCCGTAACTGAGGCGGAGGCGATGTCCGCATATTTGAAGGAGAAAAGCGTAGACGCGCCGTACGGGTTGATCTATGATGAATCTTTACGGAAACGTGTGCGCGGCGGCGAATTCGACGTGTTGGTCATCGCTGGCGGCGACGGGAGCGTTTTGCGCGCAGGTCATCTTTGCGCTCCGAGCGGCGTGCCAATCCTCGGCGTGAATTTGGGGCGACTCGGTTTCCTCATCCAAGTGGATCGTAAGGAGTGGCGCGAGTACTTTGATAAATTGCTCAATGGCGAGGCGTGGATCGAGAATCGTATGATGTTGCATGTTGAACATATCCGCGCAGACAAGACGCTGGGCGAGTGGCGCGCGTTGAATGAAGCGGTGGTTGGGCGCGGCGCCAATTTGCGTCCCGTGCGTCTGACCGCTTCTGTGGATGGAAGTCTGCTTACTAGCTATCTCGCGGACGGACTCATCGCCTCAACTCCGACGGGTTCAACTGCCTACGCTCTCGCGGCGGGCGGACCCATCCTGCCGCCGAAGTTGCGGAATATTTTGCTCATGCCGATCGCGCCGCATCTTTCAGTAGATCGCGCTGTTGTGCTGGCGGAAGGCTCGACCGTGAGTGTGACGCCGAAAAGCGAAAACGCCGTCCTGAGCGTGGATGGGCAGGCGCCAATCAATTTAATGAAGGACGATCGCATTGATGTGCGCGCGGCGGATATCAACGCGCAATTCGTTCGCTTCGGCGACCCGGGCTATTTTTATCACAATCTCACTATACATATGAACGAAAACTCTTTGGGAATGCCACGATGACACAAGAGATTGAAACGCTCTACTGCTACCGCCATCCGAATCGGGCGACGACATTGCGCTGTAAGCGTTGCGAGCGACCCATCTGCGCAACGTGCGCGGTCAGCACGCCGACCGGCTATATGTGCGTTGAATGCGTGCGCGAGCGAAAAAAACTATTCGACACGTCGGAATGGTACGATTATTTTCTTGGATTTATTGTGGCAGGCTTTCTCTCGGGAGTCGCTTCGTTTCTTGTCACACTTGTTGGCGGGATCGGTTTCATCGGCTGGTTCCTCGTCATCGCGGGCGCGCCGACGGCAGGTGTGGCAATCGCTGAAGGCGTGCGCGCCGTTACGAAGAAGAGACGTTCCAAAAGTCTGTTCATCACGGTCGCCGTCGGCGTTGTGCTTGGCGCGATTCCCGTCATTTTGTTTCAATTGATTATAGGCAATATTTTTGGAATTATTTTTCAAGCGATCTATCTCGCACTCGCCACGCCTGTTGTATATACACGACTTTCTGGAATTCAATTGTTCAGATAAAAATTAACCATGCTAACCGAACTTCACATCCACAACTTTGCGATCATAGATAAACTCGATTTGCGTTTTGGCCCTGGGCTCATCATCCTCACGGGTGAGACGGGCGCGGGCAAGTCCATCATCCTCGATGCCGTTGTCATGCTCATCGGCGGCAAAGCGGACACGACTTTCGTGCGAACCGATTCAGATGCCGCGTTCGTCGAGGGTGTGTTCCAGCTCAAAGGTCCCGAAAGAGAAGCGGTGCACTCCATCCTGCAACGCGAAGAATTGATGGACGATCCGAATTATGTTGTGCTGATGCGCGAAGTCCGCAAAGAGGGACGGAGTGTGGCGCGTGTCAACGGGCGGACGGTGAGCGTTTCTCTTCTAAAAGAAATTGGATCGCTGGTGGTGGATATTCACGGACAAGCGGAGCATTTGTCGCTTCTCGATTCACGCGCCCATTTGGGCTTGCTCGACCGCTTCGCTGAAGTTTCGCGTCCCCTCAGCGATTATCGTCAGACGTATCACGCGTTGCTCGGCGTGCGCCACGAGTTGAATGAGTTGCGAAAAGCGCAAGCGGATGCGGATCGGCGCGTGGAGTTTCTCACGTATCAAGCCGAAGAGATCGAAGCCGCGCGTTTGAAAGCGGGCGAAGATGATGAACTGCGCAAGGAGCGCGACCGACTCGCAAATGCCGAGTCGCTGGCGCAGAACGCGCAAGAGGCGTTGGCTGTGTTGGAAGAAGGCTCGCCTGAGACGCCCGCCGCAACGGATCTGATCGGGCAAGCCGCGCAAGCCTTGCACGCGCTCGCAAAAATTGACTCGGCGCAAAGCGAATTAGCGAATCAAGCCGAAGTGTTGATCGAAACGATTTCAGATGTCGTTCACAACTTGCGTGATTATTTGGAAGAGATCGAGTTCAACCCGAAGCGACTCGATGAAGTGGAAGAGCGACTCGACCTGATCCATTCACTCACGCGCAAATATGGCGGGAACATTCCCGCAGTGATCGCCTCTGGCGAGAACGCGCGCAAACAACTCGAAACCATCACAGGCGCGGCGGATCGAATCGATGAATTGGAATTGGACGAAGCAAAACTGCTTGAGAAACTTGGCAAGCAGGGATTGGCTCTTTCAGAGAAACGCAAATCCGCCGCAACCAAAATGGGAAGCGGCATCGAAACCGAACTCAATGACTTAAAAATGTCCGCCGCGAAATTTGGCGTTGACTTTCAGACGAAGCCCGACCCGAACGGCGTGCCGCTCAACGGCGGTCCGCGCATTGGGTTTGACCAGAACGGCATTGACCGCGTCGAATTTTTGATCGCGCCGAACCCTGGCGAGGGACTCAAGCCTCTTGCAAAAATCGCATCGGGCGGCGAAACCTCGCGTTTGATGTTGGGACTCAAAAACGTTTTAGCGCGAGCCGATGAAGTCCCCTCGTTGATCTTCGATGAAATTGATCAAGGCATCGGCGGGCGCGTGGGCATGACGGTTGGTCAGAAGTTGTGGAATCTCTCGCGCTCGCATCAAGTGTTCTGCGTGACGCATCTCCCGCAATTGGCTGTCTTTGGCGACGAGCATTATCAAGTGCAAAAGTTGATCCAAGGCAACCGCACGCTCACGCGCGTCGAACGACTCGACGGCGAGCCGCGCCTGCTCGAACTCTCGCAAATGCTCGGCGAGGTGGGCGAGGGGACATTGAGGTCCGCGCATGAGTTGATGCAAGTGGCAAGGCAGATGATCAAGGGGAAGTAAATTACTCATGGCATATCACCCTCATGAAGGACATCGGGACGATGTGAGCGTCAGCGAAGGGTTTCTATGACAGTGATCGAGATTCTTCGCTCTGCTCAGAATGACATTGCGTAATGTGAAATAAAAAATCAGTCCCTGCTGATGGCAGGGACTGATTCATTCTCAACTCGATTTCCCATACGCTGTCTTCAACGGCGGCAATTTATTTCCCTCGCCTTTCTTCTTGACCTCCACCCAAATAGATTCTGACAACTCATAGCCGATGATATGATCGTGCGGTTTCATCTCGAGTCGCAAGGGTCCCTTGAATGGGGCGCAACTCAATAAATGGAATGACGTCTCTGGAACGAGACCAATTTCCGCAATGTAACGCAACTTGTCCATATCGTGCGTGCGGACGCGGCTGACGATGCAATCGGAGCCGGAGGGCACATTCGACAGCGGCTCATCCTCAACAGTAGGCATGACGCCCTCTTTAGATGGAATCGGTTCGCCATGCGGACAACGCGTGGGCTGACCCGCCAGTTCGAACATCCGGTCTTCAAGCTCGTCGTTGACGCCCTTTTCGAACACATCCGAAAGCTCATGGGCGGACGCCCAGTCGTACTTCATTACTTTGACGAGGAACGCCTCGGTCAGACGGTGACGACGCAATGCCGGCATGGCGATCCGCTCGCCTGTCCGTGTCAGACGGATGCCGCGGTAAGGTTCGTAAGTCAAATATCCGCTTTTGCTGAGGCGTTTAACCATTGTGGCGATGGCTTGAGCGGATGCGTTTATATGCGCGCTGAGAATCGCCAGCGGCACAAGGTCATGATCTTGTTGTAGGCGGTAAATTTCGGCGGCGTAACGCCGCATGGCGGGGCTGACGGTCATTAAACTCCATGGATATCGTGTCATTGTAAGGGCGGGGTCTCTCCGCCGAGATTTCAACCAATGTCTTGAAGATTTTTTCGTCTTGATGCTCTGCGGGAAAATCGCGAAGGTCAAAATCATCAACATGATTGAAAACTGATCGTCGTGGAATATAACACAATTTCATTATAAATATCTAGACTATTCAGGCTGCGGTCATTATCATGTGCCCGGCTTTTAGAGGAAGAAGCGCCAGCCGATTTGTCGGCTCATTCAAATCTGCTCAAAGGAGTAAAATATGTCCTACACGATCGATGAAAGTATGAAGCCCTTGTATGTTCTGCGCTTCTATGGTTACTTATCTCTTGAAAATATGAAGCAATTATTCGCCGATGTTGATACGCTGTTATCCTCTAGCGGAAAGTTTGGCGTAGTAATGGTCTATAAAACAACAGATGGTCATGGGGCGGATGAAGATTTCGAGAAGGACTTTGACGGGAACCTGGATAAATTGGACGATCACGAGCATGACGATGAACACGGTCATACGCATAAACATGAGCCTGGCGTCGCCAGAACCTTTAAATCATGGATCGTTGCGAAGCGAGAGCGTTTTGGACAAGATTGCGTGGGCTTTGCCATGGTCAGCGCGGACAGCAAGTTTGTGTCCTTCTATAAGCCGTTAGCCAATAAGATCATCAGCCGTATGTATAACTGCCCTGGCGCATTGTTCGGTAACGAAGAAGAGGCTTTGGCTTGGGTGAAAGATAGAATGCCGCAACTAGTTGGGTGATCTGCCTGTTCGGCTGGTTCGCACTGTAATTCAAGGCGCCTACAGAACATCCCGTCTACGTGTTATCTTGTATACTATGGTCTCGATGCGTCCTTCGTTTCTGCTGCGCTCTACTGGACCGCCAAACTATCAAACTAATTAACTGCCAAACTAACCTATGCTCATCAAACGCCTCCAACTTGCCCTCATCCACACTGCTGTTGCGATCACGCTCGTCCCCATCAACAGCACGCTCAACCGCGTGATGATCTTTGACCTCGGCTTCTCGAAAACCCTCTTCACGCTTCTTGCGATCTTTCCCTATTTGCTCGCGCCGATCCAGGTTGCCATCGGCTCGTTCTCCGACCGCAATCCCATCTTCGGCTATCGCCGCACGCCGTATATTTTTGCAGGGCTTCTCCTCTGCGTGATCGGAGTCGCGGTCGCGCCGCAAGTTGCGATCCTCATCAGCAACAACTTCACGCTGGGCATCATCGTCGGCGTTCTCGCGTTCGGGGCGTGGGGCATGGGCTACAACCTCTCCGCCGTTTCCTATTTTTCACTCGCCACCGAAGTCTCAGGGCAAAAGGGACGCGGCGCGACCATCGCCACCATGTTCTTCGTGATGGTCATCGGTCTGATCGCGACGGGCATCACCCTCAGCCGCATGGTGCCGACGTACACTCCCGAAGCGTTGACGCGCGCCTTCACCCTCGTCGCCGCCTCAGCCCTGACCTTGGGTCTGCTCGGGCTCTTCAAACTTGAGAGGTCTGCGGACTTAAGTCCGCGCTCCGAGTCGCACTCCGAAAATTACACGCTCAAAGAAATCGTCTCCGCCATCAAAGAGAATCGCGTGGCAAAAATATTCTTCGTTTATCTTTTACTACTCCTCGCCGCGATTCTGGGACAAGATGTTCTGCTCGAACCCTTCGGCGCGCAAGCCTTCGGCATGACTCTCGAACAAACGTCGCGCATCGTTTCCATCAGCAGTACATTCACGTTGGTCGCGTTCATCGTCGCTGGTTTCATGGAAGGGCGCGTGAATAAAAAGGTCATCGCGCAGATCGGCAACCTCGGCGCGTTGACTGGATTCCTCATCGTCATCGCCAGCGGACTGACGGCATCATTGTCTCTTTTCTATATCGGCATCACGTTGTTGGGATTCGGCACAGGCATTTCCACCGTTGCGAATCTCGCGTTGATGTTTGAATTAACCGTCCCTGAGAAAGTTGGTTTATACATCGGCGCGTGGGGTTTCTCGAACGGACTCTCGCGCCTCACGGGTCTGCTCATGGCGGGCGTCGTCGCCGATGTGGCGACGCGGATCACAGGCGAGGCATTGAGCGGGTATCTCGTCGTGTTCGGCATCGAAGCGACGATGTTGCTCGTCGCCGCGATCATGCTCTCGCGCATTGACGTTGGCGCGTTCAAAAAGCAAGCGCACGATCCATCGTTTGTAGATACAGTCGCAGTTGCCGCGGAATAGAATCAAATCATGCGGTGTATAATCGCCGCATGATCCTCGATCTTCCCCTCATTCTCGAAACTCGCCGAAATCACGCGCTCGAACACGCCACGCTTCATCTGCTCGCGCGCAAATACAAAAACCAATCCATGGCGGGACATTCCAACCCGACGGGATTTTTTCTGCTCGGCGACGTTCCCACCGACGATGTGATCGCCTGCGCGAACGAAGCGCACACGCGACTCAACGCAGGCGAAAGCGGACTCGCCGTCCACGAGGGATGCGGAACGAATCTCGTCGTCGCCACGCTTCTCCCCGCGACGTTTGCCTGGATGCCCCTTCGTGGAGCGCGTTCCACCTTCTGGCGCGTCGGGCTGATTCCTTTCGCTTTGATGCTTGCCCTCTTCGGCTATCTCTTGAGCCGCCCGCTTGGACCCTGGCTTCAAAAATACATCACCACCGAAGCGGACTTGGGCAATATGCAGATCGTTGATATTCGTTTGATCCGCAAAGGCGTTCATCGTATCATTACGAAATAAATCTGCCACAGAGACCACTGAGTTCTTTGAGAAAAACAAAAAAGAATCTCTGCGATCTCTGTGCGCTCTGTGGCTAAACTCATGCCCAACATTTACTTTCTCTTCGGCAACGACGAATTCGCCATCTCGCGCAAACTCAAGGATTTCGACTCGGACTTCACAGACCCCACCAGCGCGGACATGAACACGGCGCGCCTCGACGCGCGCTCGATGAGCGAAACGGACTTGAATACCGCCGTCAACGCCATGCCGTTCCTCGCCAAGCGGCGGTTGGTACTGTTGGCGAATCCCTCATCGAAATACAGCAATGCTTCAGCGCGAAAGAAATTTTTTGAATTCATCGAAAAAGCGCCAGACACGACGCGCATTGCGATGTATGAATCCGTCGAACCACGCGACGTTGAGAAACACTGGCTGGTGAAATGGGCGGAGAAAAATAGCAAACTGATTCAAACCAAAGCCTTCATGCTCCCGAAACTAAGAGACATGACAGGCTGGATCGTCAACGAAACCAAAAATCAAGGCGGAGGGATCGAGCCGCGCGCCGCAGAAATGCTCAAAGACATGGTCGGCGTGGACACGCGTCAGGCGGGGATGGAAATCTCGAAGTTGCTGGCGTACGTCAATTGGGCGAGGCAGGTCAACGTCGCGGATGTGGAAGCGGTGTGCATCGTCACGTCACAGCAATCGGTGTTCGACTTCGTCGACGCGTTATCGAACGGCAATGGCAAATCGGCACAGCATCTGTTGCATCGCCTGCTCGAAACCGAAGATCCGTTTTCATTGTGGGGGATGGTCGTGCGGCAATTTCGTTTGTTGATTCAAGCGCGTGAAATTCTGGATGGGCGCGGCAACAAAGACGATGTGGCGCGCGCGCTGGGCGTGCATCCCTTCGTGGCGGAGAAGACCACGCAACAAGCGACGCGCTTTTCCATCGAGAGATCGGAAGAGCGGCGTGTAGGGAAAGAGTGGAGA
>BQMV01000361.1 GCA_022181005.1 Anaerolineaceae bacterium
TAAGCCACATTGATATTGTTCCGCGCAAGGTACTGTTCCCTGATGATGAAGAAAACAAACATAAGGCTGAAAATCTTTATTATCGAATACAACTTGAAAGACTTCAAGAGAGACGCACCCCAATAGTGAGTTATCGACCAAGAAGACTAGTTTTCATTCCAACGACCAAGGCAAAATTTGATAACGCCGAACAAATCAACGATTTGTTTGACGAAAGCCCGCTTGAAGATAGATTATGGACAGCTCTAAAATATATTCACATCCCTGCTGAACGGCAATGGAAAGTTATTATTCAAAACCACAATTACTATCTTGACTTTGCCATTTTTTGTAATCAAGGCAAACTCGCCATTGAGACGGATGGATATACAACTCACTTTGACTCGAAAAATCAAATTGATTATGATGTTTGGCGTCAAAATGAAATTGGATTGGATGGTTGGCAGTTTCTACATTACACGACAAAACAAGTTAAAGACAACTGGACTCCTTATTTGTCACAAATCCAAACAGCAATAGAACAACTTGGCGGGGCTGAATCACCAGAAAAATTTGAAAGGAAAATCGGCGAAGAAAAAGGTAGCTATATTACCGATGGCGAAGAACCATTTTAATAACAAACCGAATCCAAAGGATCTAAATGACCTCCCCTCACCCCCACTCCCCCACCCTCCTCAAACCAGCCAAACCTGTTGGCATCATTGGCTACGGCGCGTACGTGCCGCGTTACCGCCTGCCCGCGAAAGAAGTTGCGCGCGTATGGACAGGCGGCAAAGGCGGACTCCCCATCAAAGAGAAAGCCGTCCCTGGGCTGGATGAAGACGTGATCACCATGTCCATTGAAGCGGCGCGCAACGCGATGAAACGCGCGCAAATTGATCCGACAGAATTGCGGGCGGTGTGGGTCGGGAGTGAGTCCCACCCATACGCTGTGAAACCAACCTCCACCTCGGTCGCTGAAGCGATTGGCGCCGTCCCCAACACGCAAGCCGCCGATTGGGAATTCGCCTGCAAAGCAGGCACCGAAGCGCTCGTCGCCGCGATGGGTTTGGTCGGCTCGGGCATGGGCAAGTACGCGATGGCGATCGGCATGGACACCGCGCAAGGCAAGCCAGGCGACGCGCTCGAGTACACCGCAGGCGCGGGCGGCGGCGCGTACATTCTCGGTCCCGCCGAAGAATCGCTGGCGGTCATCAACGCCTCGTATTCGTACGTCACCGACACGCCCGATTTCTGGCGGCGCTCCGACGCGAAGTATCCCGAACACGGCATGCGCTTCACGGGCGAACCCGCCTACTTCAAACACGTCAGCGAAGCCGCCACGCACCTGATGGAAGCCAGCGGCACGACCGCAAAAGATTACAAGTGGGCGGTCTTCCACCAGCCCAACACAAAATTCCCGCAACGTGTCGCATCGGGGCTCGGCTTCTCGATGGATCAGATCGAGCCTGGGCTCCTCGTCCCTGTGATCGGGAATACGTACGCGGGCGCGGCGATGATCGGACTCACTGCGACTCTCGACATCGCCCAGCCTGGCGATCGGATATTCGTCGTCTCATTCGGAAGTGGAGCTGGTTCAGACGCCTTCGACATTTCCGTCACTGACAGCGCTCCGCTCCGCGCCAGCCTCGCCACGAAGACGCAGGAGTACGTCAAACGGCGCACGGAGATTGATTACGCAACGTATGTGAGATTCAGGGGCAAATTGCAAATGAAATGATGTCGTTGGTTGAGTAGTCCCGCGTGTGCTGAGCGGAGCGATAGTGAAGTCGAAGCATCGCGGGACGTATCGAAACCAGTAATAACATACAAAATTAAAATTGCAAATATGTGGTCTCGATACGGCGACGTACGATCCCCGTCGCCTACTCGACCACCGAGGTATAAATCATACATGATAGACATCATCCTCACAAAATTCAGGCAAACACAACTCAGCAGACTCGCCGCCATACTCATTCTTTTGTTGCTCACCATGAGTTGCAACTTCCTCTCCCCTACTCCAACACCGGATACCCGACCTATCGTAGACGCCTTTTTCTCAGGTTACGCATCTCTCGATGTCAATGGCAACGGCGAAATCGACTCGGAAGACACGCCCATAGAGAACGCGACTCTTATTGTCACGCTTCAAGGCGGATTCGAAACCGGCGGCTTGACCGACAAAACAGGCTATGCCTTCATCACCGTCCCCGGCGGCGCGGACTATCCCGTGACACTGCGCATGGAAGCGCCAAAAGACAGCAATTTGCAACTCATCGGGCCATCATCGGTCGCCTATCCGTCTGATGAACCCGCAGAATTTCTTTTTACTTCAAAGTGAGATAACACAACATGACAGACGTCATCATCGCAGGTATCGGACAAACAGAAGTCGGCGAGCATTGGGACATTGGTCTACGCGACCTTGCCTTTGCCGCTATTCAAGAAGCCGTCAAAGATTCGGGCGGACTCAAACCACAATCGTTGTTCGTCGGCAACATGCTCGCGCCGAATCTTTCGAATCAGGCGCATCTCGGCGTGCTGATCGCGGACTATGCGGGCTTGCTCGGCATCGAAGCCGTGACCATCGAAGCGGCAGGCGCGTCGGGCGGCGCGGCGTTGCGGCAGGGTTATCTCGCCGTCAAAAGTGGATTGGTGGACGTGGCGCTCGTCATCGGCGTGGAAAAATTTACGGATAAGGTCGGCTCAGGCGTGGATGCGGCTCTTGCCACAACGGGCGACGCGGATTTCGAGTCGGTGCAGGGAATGACTCCCGCCGCGCAAGCCGCGCTGTTGATGAAACGCTACATGCACGAGTACAATGTCCCCAAAGATGGATTCGCTGGTTTTGCGTTGACCGCCCACGCGAACGGCGTCGCAAATAAACACGCGATGTTCCGCAAAGCCATCAAACCCGAAACCTACGCCAAAGCGGAGATGGTTAGCGACCCGCTCAACATGTTCGATATGGCTCCCAACGCAGATGGCGCGGCGGCAGTTGTGTTGACACGAAGTGATTTGTTGCCAAGCAGTTTTTCGCATCCGTTGGTGAAGATCGCTGGTTCAGCTTCTTCATCCGACACACTCGCACTACACGACCGAAAAGACATGCTGTACTTCGACACTGCGCAAATCTCCGCAGGCAAGGCGATGAAACAAGTCGGCGCGGTGTTGGATGACATTGACCTGTTCGAATATCACGACACATTCAGCATTTATGCCGCGTTGCAACTCGAAGCGGTGGGATTCGCTATCAAAGGTAAGGGATGGAAACTTGCCGCAGACGGTCGCATCGCGCTCGCTTCACCAGCGCTCGTTCCGCCAGCAGTTGAACTGCTGGCGAACAACAAACATATCCCCTGCGCAACAATGGGCGGGATGAAAGCGCGCGGCTTCGCAGGCGGCGCCTCAGGCGTGTATCAAGCTGTCGAAGCAGTCACCCAGCTTCGAGGTGAGGGCGAAGCGAATCAAATCCCGAATGCAAAGACCGCGTTGATCCAGTCGTTAGGGGGACCCGCATCTACGGCGGTGAGTCATATTTTGCAAAAAGCGTAGCGCGACACGCTTCGCGGTGTCGCATTACGTGGTTCAAAGATTGATTTAATTATGTAGGTCACGCTTCAAGCGTGACCTACATTTGTATTTGCAAACCATTCACCTTCAAAATGTTATCTTGTAATTCGACTATATCATCCTCAAACCCGAAGAAACTCCAAAACGTGACTTGGGGTTGTGTCGCTTCTAGCATTAGGGAGATGGCGGGTTCTTTGTGGGCGTAGTAGCGTGACCGCCAGCCGCGCGTGGAGTTGGGGTCGGCGCGGACGAGGGAGAAGTTGCTGTTTCCGTCGAGCATCCCCATTTGAATCTTAATTCTAGAGTCGGACGGCTTGCCGTCCGTTTTTGTTTGAAGCAACAATCCATGTGTAGGAGCAAGTTCCTGTACTCCAGAGTCGGGGAGCAACCAGTGAAGCGCGTAATGGTGAGATACGTTTGCTACAAGATTATCAATTACAAGCCAGCGATCATCGTCGAGAGCCATCACGGTTCGCTTGTGAGATACAGGTTTGTAGCCATCATGTTCGCCTTGCCAGAGATTCTTATCTTGCTTGAGAACTTTGCCCTTTGACCAATTCGTCCATGTGAAGCGACTGACCATTTGCATTTGATCTATGTTGTCAACGGTTACAGTGTTGTGGACGTTCGTGCGCGCGAGCCCATTGCGCCAAGGGAGTTGTCCGCTGTAGAGGTAGGTGCCTGCGTCAATGGCGATGTTTTGACCGTGAATCCACAAGTCAACGTGGAGTTGGTCGGCGTGGGAGGGGCGGGAGGTGAAGTCCGTGCAATGGATGAGGGCGTGGGAGTTGGAGGAGTGGAGGATGTGGATTCCGCCATTAGGAAATGATACGTTGCTTAGCAGCGCTTCGACTGCGGTCTTCGTCTTCGCTACGCTTCGCTCAGACCTCCGCTCAGCGCGAGAAAAACCGCATAACCAAAATATATCTTCATCCCAGGGACCAGGCTCGAAGAGGAATTCTTTTTTGGTGATGTACCATCCCAACTGCAACAGCGGACGGTAGTCGGTGAAATCGCAGTTGTTGAGAGGGAGGACGAGCGCGCCGTCATTCGAGCCGTAGGTGGGCATCTCGCCTGTTGCGGGGTTGATGAGGTGGGAGAGGTAGTCGAGGGAGGAAGAAATAGAGGAGTAAAGAGAATTAGAGAATTGGAGATTGTTCAATTCGCCGAGTCGAATCGCGTAGAGATAAATATGAAGGGTGAAGCGATGGTAGTTGAGGGAGTACATGGAGTAACTTCCATCGGGGAAAATCTGTTCGGCGGCGGATCGTTCGAGGAGGTTTCGTCCGAGGGTGAGATATTTTTCGGCGTGTTTGAGTTCGGGGAAGAGCAGACCGATCATCCATAAGCCAAAGGCTTCGCTGATGGTGTGATTACTGCGCGTGGAGATGGCGTAGCCGATGTTTTTGTAGATACGTTCGGCTTGCGCGGCAATATAGAGGATGAATTGCTCTTTGCGTTGAGGAGTCGAAGATGGAGAATTAGAGAATTGGAAGTAGCCGAACGTCCATGCCATGAGGCGGAGGGCGATCTCTTGTCCGTCCATCCAGTTAGGTCCCGTGTTGGGAGGGTTGTGTTGTGCCCAATCTTCGATCAGAATCCAGAAGGCTTCGGGGTATTTTTCGTCGTGAGAGGCGGCGTAGGCGCGGACGAGGGTATAAACAAAGGCGAAGCGATTCGGTTCCCAGATGTATTTGATGTCACTATGTCGTTGCGAGGAGGGTTCTTGCTCTTCCCGACGAAGCAATCCCCTGTTATGAGGAGACTGCTTCGGCAAAAACCAAGAGCGCCTCGCAGCGACATAATCATCGGAGATTTGTGACCAGTGCAGTCTTTGGGGAGGCTGGAGACTAGAGACTGGATAAGTTTGCCAGTTGGGAGGAAAGCCTGTTTTGATGAAATCGTGCGCAAAGTATTTTATTTCGCCGTTGAGGATGCGGTCTGCTTCATCAATCGCATTTTGAGGATTCCATGAAATATTTTCTGGCAATCGCCCTTCGTCTACGGGATGAAAAAAGCGTTCATCTCTCCGCTCAGGACGGAAGGTTTTTATGATGTGCTTGTAATCACTCCACTCACCCATCGGCATTTGGAGGCGGATGAGTCCCGTGCGGAGGCGAAAGGCGTAGGCGGCGCGAAAGGCTGACCAGCGCGGACCAAGTTGAAGGTAGAGAGAAGCGAAGTTTTTTATCCGATTGAACATGAATTTTTCTTACCACAAAGGGTCACAAAGTCTCACGAAGGAAGCCCTTAAGACTTTAAACCTTAGCGATCTTCGCGTGCTTAGCGGTTAACGATTTTGCATGACGAGACAGAACTATCCAAATGAGCGGAAGTCCGATGATGATTAATGGCGGGGCGAGGCGGCTTCCCGATGACCATTCGAATGACAGCACGCCCGCAAGAAGTGTGAGCATGAGATACAACGTGCTGACAATGTGATGCGGATACCCGCCGATGACGAGTCGTTGATAAAGATGCGTGCGATGCGCGGCGAGAACATTTTCGCGTTTGAGCGCGCGGCGGATGAACGTGACGCCCGCGTCCATGATGAACGTCCACATCAGGAGCGTGCCGAGCATTAGCGCGTCGCCGCCCTGATCGGCAGAGAGCAACGGCAGAACCGCAAAGGTATAACCGAGGAACGTGCTGGCAACGTCGCCCATGAAAATTTTTGCGGGATGCCAATTATGCGCGAGAAAACCTAAACTGCTCGCGGCGATGGCAAGCGCGACCGCAAACACAAACGCGTTGTGCATGTTCAACGCGAGCATCATCCATCCCAACCCGCCCGCCAACGCCACACCGCCCGCGATGCCGTCAATACCGTCCATGAAATTGTAGGCATTGGTGAGTCCAATGATCCACAAAAACGTGATGATGACTCCGACGACGCCCAACTGCAATTCACCGAACAACGGGATGGTGACCGTTTTGAAATATCCCAGCCCATAGATCGAGACCGCCGCGACGAGTCCCTGCACGGCAAAACGAATCTTTGGTGACAATGACGAAACATCGTCGCGCCAGCCGAGCCATGCGATGACCAAGCCGCAGACGAGATAGATCAACGCGCGATCTATCCCCGCTTCATTCGCGGACCATAAACCTGCTCCCGCTACGAGGACGACGATTGCCACCCCTCCCCCGCGCGGCGTGGGCATGGAGTGTGAACTCCGCTCGTTGGGATGGTCGAGGATCTGTCGCCGCTCCGCGTAACGGCGAATGAGGTAGACGAGGTAGTAGGAAAGGAGGGCTAAGATGGAGAATGTGACGAGGGAGGGCATTGAGGATGATTGTAATGGAGAATTGGAGAATTGATTCGCTTCAATAGGCTGTTGTCTCTCCCTTACCCCGCCCGATGAGTATTTCAAGCTACTCAGCCGCCTAGTTCAACTCAACCCCTATCCCCTCCTCCAAATGTCAGCGGACTGAACCCGAAAGTGGCGGTATAATTTTCACAGATGAAACTGCCAAACGCCGCCCGCGCTGTTGTAGAAATCGAGAAATTGCGGGATTATTGCTTGAGCGCCAGTGAAGATTTTCCACGGCTTACAAGTTGCTATGTCTTGTAGGAGTACGAAATGAAAAACAAAGTTAAATTACTTGATGTGGTTGCATTGACCGACGATCTCCCCGAACACGAGCTAAAACGCGGGCAGGTTGGGACGGTGGTTGAAGTCCTCGCGCTTGATGCCTTTGAGGTTGAATTTGTTGATAAAGAAGGGCGGACCTATGCAGAGCTCGCAGTCAAGGCAAACAAGTTGCTGGTTCTGCACTACGAACCAGAATTCGCCTGAGAACCCAAAACTCGGAGAGTGAAATCTCCGAGTTTTTATTTACCCAACTCCATCCCTATCCCCTCCTCAAACGCCAGCGGACTAAGCCCAAAATCCGTCCGCGCTTCGGCACCGCACGGGGATGAACCTCCGTGCTATTCGTACGAAGTCCGCTCAAGCGGACTTGCCCTAGAAGGCTTGTCTTCTGCATAATCTCGTGCTATTCTCCATCTATGTTTACTTCACTATTCCGCAAACTTTGTATCTTTCTGTTTAGCCAAACTCACCAAGAGGTAAAAGAGCAAAACAGACGGTCACAAGCCCAAGTATTGTCATCCATTAAAAATAGGCGCTTTGTTCCTCCGAAGAACACTCCATCGAGTCTCGAACTGCTGCGTGAAGACCGAAATCGCTGATTGGTTCTAACCCATTAGCTCCATTGCCATCCCCTCCTCAAACACCAGCGGACTGAACCCAAAATCCCTTTGCGCGTCGGCGTAGCTGAAATCCTTGTTTTCGTTCAGCCGCAGGACCTGTTCCGCTTTGATGGGGAATGGAATCCGCAGGCGCTCGAAGAGACTCAGCAAAGCAACGATAGGCTTCGAAGGAATGTGAAGTTTCCACACCCGCTTGTTCATCTGTCGCGCAATCGTATCAATGACTTCGTTATACGTCAGCGGATGTTTCCCTGCGATATTGTAACTCTTGCCGATGGTCTTGTCGTTTGATATGCAACTCGCCACCGCCTGCGCGACATCATCCACGTAGATGGGTTGTTGCAGAGACTTTCCATCACCGAAAATAGGAATAATTGGAGAGACTCGTATAAAGCGAATCAGCCGCCACATATTTCGGTCGCGCGGACTGCCATAGATCATGGTCGGGCGCAGGATGGTGTATTTCAGTCCGCTCGTTTCGATGGCGAGTTCCGCCGCCACGCGGACTTTCTTGCTCCTGGCGTTCAACTGCGTGAAGATGGCAGTTGTGCTGATAAAGATTGTGCGCTTAATCCCCGCGGTTTGTGCGGCGCTGATAATCGACTCCGCGTGACCGAAGCCGAGCGAGGCAATGTTAACGAGAGCGTCAGTCCCTTGCATGGCGGAGGTCAAGGCTTGGGTATGGGATAAATCTCCCTGCATCCATTCAATTTTGGGATCGGAAAGAATCGAACGGTCGCTAGAGGCGCGATAAAGACAGCGGACTTCGTATCCGTTTTTGAGGAGGAGCGGGACGACGCGCGAGCCTGTGAAGCCCGTCGCGCCTGTGACGAAAATTTTCATAAATTCCTGTTACATGTCGTTGCGAGGAGGATGGTATTCCGACGAAGCAATCTCCTGTTTCGAGGAGATTGCTTCTGGCGATCCTTCGACTTCACTACGCC
>BQMV01000362.1 GCA_022181005.1 Anaerolineaceae bacterium
CCTTCTATTATGAACAACTCGCTTTACCCTGTATCGTTA
The DNA here is from genome assembly GCA_022181005.1 of Anaerolineaceae bacterium. Classification (GTDB taxonomy): domain Bacteria; phylum Chloroflexota; class Anaerolineae; order Anaerolineales; family Villigracilaceae; genus Defluviilinea. Next base: position 40 of record BQMV01000362.1, read on the forward strand.
TATAACGCTATGATGATTCGGATTCGCGCAGACATGGGCGATGAGGATAAGCAAATTCACAAAATCAATCGTGTTCGTGTTGCGACCATCAAAGCATATCTTGTTCGTAAGTATCGAAAATACCCTAACAGCCAAATTAAGGAAGCACTTACTATGTCACTCAATGAACAAGTCACTAACCCTGCTTATGTATTAGGACGTTTGTTTGCAGTTCTTGAAAAGGTTCAAAAAGAAGCAATTCCTGATTTAAACACTACTATAAGAGACCGTTATTTCACTTCTGCCTGCGCTTCTCCGAAAATAGCGTTTCCAACCCTCTTGCGACTTTCAAAGCACTGGATTTCCAAAGCAGAATTTGGTTATGTCAGTGATAATCGCATTGAAAAAATTATGCAACTGTTGGACGTTGAGAAGAACCCGTTTCCTTCTCACCTCACGCTTGATGAACAAGGTGTCTTTGTGCTTGGGTACTATCATCAACGCACGGCGTTTTATCCTAAAAAAGGCGGGGATTCCGCCGAAACCGATTCTATCGAAACCAATTAACCCAAAGGAGAATTAATCATGACTACCCCAATCAAAAACCGCTATGAATTTGTTTTATTGTACGATGTGGAAAACGGAAACCCCAACGGCGACCCAGACGCAGGAAACATGCCACGCATTGACCCTGAAACTGGCAATGGTATCGTGACTGATGTCGCCTTAAAACGCAAAGTCCGTAACTACATTGAAATAGTCAAGAGCGATGCTGTCGAATGGAAAATCTATGTCAAAGAAAATGAACCCTTGAACGCCCAACACGAATTAGCTTACAAAGCAACCAACACGCCAGTTCCAAAAAATAAAGATGAAGCGAAGGCGATTCGAAAAGATGTTCAAAAAATCTTTGAACTGCGTAATTGGATGTGTGCAAATTTTTACGACATTCGCACTTTTGGCGCAGTGATGAATACTGATATTCCCGCTGGGATTGTACATGGTCCAGTGCAGATCAATTTCTCTCGTAGCATTGACCCGATTGCGCAATTAGAAGCATCTATTACGAGGCTTACAGTAACGCGCCAAGATGAAGACAAACAAACTGAAATGGGACGTAAGCATTATGTTCCCTATGGTTTGTATCGTGCTGAAGGTTACATCTCAGCAAAATTAGCAAATGCTGTAACCGCAGATGGAAACATGAAAGGCACAGGTTTTTCAGAAGAAGACCTTGAACTGTTTTGGAAAGCCTTAGAAGAAATGTTCGAGCATGACCACTCCGCCGCTCGTGGCAAGATGGCGTCACGCAGGCTCTTTGTCTTCAAACACAAGGATGAACTCGGCAATGCGCCTTCGCATAAACTTTTTGACATGGTGAAAGTTGAGAAAAAGGATGGCGTAGTTATTCCGCGCAAGTTTGGCGATTACACCGTGAAAGTGGACGGCAAAGCCCCCGAAGGCGTGGAGTTGATCGAGAAGTTGTAAAAAATAATGTCGTTGCGAGGACGCTCTTGATCTTTGTCCGAAGCAATCTCCACATAACATGGGATTGCTTCGCAACATGCGCTCGCAACGACATAAAGAATTATGGAATACACCCAGGACGACCTCCTGCCTCTCTCAGGCATTCAACACTTCCTGTTTTGCCGCAGGCAGTGGGCGCTGATTCACATTGAGCAACAGTGGAAGGAAAACGCGCTCACTGCCGAGGGCAGGATCATGCACCAGCGCGTGGACGATCCGTTCTTCACCGAAACGAGGAATGGCGTAGTCACTGCACGTTCTGTGCCTGTGGCATCGTATCGGCTGGGGTTGTCGGGCGTGTGCGATGTGGTGGAGTTTACCCCCTCACCCGTCCCGCCTTCGGCGGAGACACCCTCTCCCGCTGGGAGAGGGCAGGGTGAGGGAGAGAGGGGAGTCAAACTCCCAAACCGCGAAGGGCTGTATCTGCCTGTGCCTGTGGAATACAAACGCGGCAAACCCAAGCGCGAGCCTGTGGATGAAGCGCAACTGTGCGCGCAGGCGTTGTGCCTCGAAGAGATGCTCTCAACGGACATCCCACGCGGATACCTGTTCTACGGCGAGACCCGTCACCGCGAAGAGATCGAATTCACCTCCGAGTTACGGACGCTCGTGCGGGATATGTCCGCGGAAATGCACAACTATTTCAGCCGAGGCTACACCCCGAAGGTCAAGATGCACAAAGGCTGTCGCTCCTGTTCGCTGGCAGATATTTGTCTGCCCGTGTTGAATGAGAAGGTCGTTCCCGCGTCGAGGTATATCAAACAGAATGTAGAAGAATGATGTCGTTGCGAGCGAAGCGAAGCAATCTCCTGACGATGGAACTCTTCTCATAAAACAGGAGACTGCTTCGGCTAAGACCAAGAGCGCCTCACAGCGACATGCCATAAACAGGAGATTGCTTCGTCGGGAAGAACGCCCTCCTCGCAACGATATGAAACGGAGTGTTATATGGCATCTGAAAAACAGTATTGCGTTTACATTATGACCAATATCCATAATACCGTTCTCTATACTGGCGTGACAAACAATTTGGCTCGTAGAGTATACGAGCATAAAAACGGACTCGGCGGTGTATTTACCAAAAAGTACAACATCCACAAATTGGTCTATTACGAAATTGGAAATGATGTCAACACGACAATTGCCCGAGAAAAGCAGATCAAAGGCGGCTCGCGGCAGAAGAAGATTGACTTAATTAATAGCTTGAATCCGAAGTGGAACGATTTGTATGAAGAAATAATTTGAAAGGATGTCGTTGCGAGCGAAGCGAAGCAATCTCCCGACGATGGAACTCTTCTCATAAAACAGGAGACTGCTTCGGCTAAGACCAAGAGCGCCTCGCAGCGACATGCCATAAACAGGAGATTGCTTCGCTGCCAAAGCACAAGAGCGGCGGTTCGCAATGACATGCCATAAACAAGAGATTGCTTCGACGGACAACCGCCGTCTCGCAATGACATAAAATGAAACATCTCGGAAACGTGCTTTACGTTACAACCCCCGAAGCCTTTCTCACGCTGGATGGCGAAAACGTCGTCATCAAAAAAGAGGAGGGAGCTTCCACGCGCCTGCCATTGCACAACCTGGATCACATTATCTGCTTCACATGGCAGGGAGCCAGCCCCGCGTTGATGGGCGCGTGCGCCGAACGAAATATCGGGTTAACCTTCCTCACGCCGAACGGACGCTTTCAGGGGCGGGTCACGGGTCGGGTGAAGGGAAATGTCTTGTTGAGGAAGAGGCAGTTTGAATGGTCGGAGAAAGAGGCGCAGTACGTCCCCATCGCGCAATCCTTTTTGTTGGGCAAAATCTCCAACTGCCGCAAAGTCCTCGAGCGCGCCATCCGCGATCACGCCATGCTGGTTGATGTCGAGTCGCTCACAGGCGCGTCGTCTTTTATGAAGGAAACGCTCAAGGCGATCCCGCAATGCAAATCTACGGGCGACTTGATGGGCTTTGAAGGAAGCGCGGCGAAGATTTATTTTGGCGTGTTCGACCATTTGATTTTGCATCAGCGCGACGATTTCTTTTTCAAGGAGCGGAATCGCCGTCCGCCTTTGGATAACATGAACGCGCTTCTTTCTTTCCTTTACACGCTGTTGACGAATGAATGCGCCTCAGCCTTGGAGACGGTTGGTCTTGACCCCTACATCGGATTCCTACACCGCGACCGCCCTGGGCGTCCGTCGCTCGCGCTCGACCTGATGGAGGAACTGCGCCCCGTGCTGGTGGATCGGCTGGCGCTTTCGCTGGTGAATCGCAAACAGATCAACGGCAAAGGTTTTACGCAAAAGGAAAGCGGCGGCGTGTTGATGGATGACGATACGCGCAAAGCGGTTTTGGTCGCCTGGCAGGAGCGCAAGAAAGAAGAATTGATTCATCCTTATCTGAAAGAAAAGATTCCGTTTGGGCTGTTGCCGCATGTGCAAGCGATGTTGCTGGCGCGTTACCTGCGCGGCGATCTGGATGCGTATCCGCCGTTCTTTTGGAATTGAGCATGTCGTTGCGAGCGAAGCGAAGCAACCTCCTGACGATGGGGCTCTTCTCATAAAACAGGAGACTGCTTCGGCTAAGACCAAGAGCGCCTCGCAGCGACATGTCCATACTTGGAGTTTTATCATGATGGTACTCATCACTTACGATGTAAAAACTGAAACGAAAGCGGGTCAATCGCGCTTGCGCCGCGTCTCTAAAAAATGCCAGGATTACGGTCAGCGCGTGCAAAACTCCGTCTTTGAATGTTTGATTGATTCCGCTCAATTGAAGCAGTTACAAGATAAACTACTCAAGATCATTGACCCTGAAGTGGACTCGCTCCGCTTTTACTATCTCGGCGATCATTGGAAGAGCCGCGTCGAACACATCGGCGCGAAGCCGAGCATTGATTTGGAGGGGACGATCATTGCATAAAATGTCATTGCGAAGAGCGGAGCGATGAAGCAACCCCCATTGCGAACCAAATGCTCACATGGATTCAAGGCAAGGTTCGCAGAAAATTTTGTACTTTAATAACTGAATATGGCAATAAAAATTGATTTTTTTGAGTTTCATAGTTAGAATAAGAACAGTAAGACCAATATCTGGCGGTGAAGATATTTTTTTACCCAGATGTTGCGGTCGCTCCCTTCATTGGGAGCGTGGATTGAAACCTGCATCGGTCGGAGCAGGTGAGTTTGTCGGGAAACGTCGCTCCCTTCATTGGGAGCGTGGATTGAAACCATTACCAGCTTGTTCGCCTGGAAGTCTGTCAGTCGCTCCCTTCATTGGGAGCGTGGATTGAAACCTGCGGGAAGTCAAGCACAAGCGCGGCGATGTCGGTCGCTCCCTTCATTGGGAGCGTGGATTGAAACACGGCGCGGGTTTGTCCTTACTCAGGACATTGCGTCGCTCCCTTCATTGGGAGCGTGGATTGAAACGCGCAATATCAAACACAATGGCGGCTTGGTCGCGTCGCTCCCTTCATTGGGAGCGTGGATTGAAACCATGACGCAGGCAATAATCCCGCGCCTCCAACTCGTCGCTCCCTTCATTGGGAGCGTGGATTGAAACGCAATCGCTTGATGAAATATCATCCGATTTGGGGTCGCTCCCTTCATTGGGAGCGTGGATTGAAACTTCCGCATGGTTACTCGTGGCAAAATCCGCCCAAGTCGCTCCCTTCATTGGGAGCGTGGATTGAAACAATCCATGAAACAGATTTCACCGTTCGCAGAGCGTCGCTCCCTTCATTGGGAGCGTGGATTGAAACATTGCGTGATCGTACATCAGGTACGCGGGAATGAGTCGCTCCCTTCATTGGGAGCGTGGATTGAAACCGCGCAAATCAGAAACAGTATCAAAGCGGTCTAAGTCGCTCCCTTCATTGGGAGCGTGGATTGAAACGTTATCTGGGTCATCTTCCACGCTATCAGTAACGTCGCTCCCTTCATTGGGAGCGTGGATTGAAACCGTAAATAAAACAGGCTGTGCGCGAAGCAATGTCGCTCCCTTCATTGGGAGCGTGGATTGAAACATCGACAGTGACGGCAAAGTCCGCCCCGCCACCGAGTCGCTCCCTTCATTGGGAGCGTGGATTGAAACGGCTTTGACAATATCGCCCGCGCTATTCAGGCGCAGTCGCTCCCTTCATTGGGAGCGTGGATTGAAACGCCGCAAGTGACGCGATACCCTTCGGCGGTTGGGTCGCTCCCTTCATTGGGAGCGTGGATTGAAACAGTTTTGGCTTATGGTAGACCGTACATTTGGTACAGTCGCTCCCTTCATTGGGAGCGTGGATTGAAACCTATGGGTTGGCGCGGATGGTGGGTGAGCCGTTGTCGCTCCCTTCATTGGGAGCGTGGATTGAAACTTTGCTGGTGACGGTGATGGGAGATTCGACTTCGTCGCTCCCTTCATTGGGAGCGTGGATTGAAACATCTGCGTGATGTCCTTGTTGGTGTAGAGCGTGCGTCGCTCCCTTCATTGGGAGCGTGGATTGAAACGACCCGAAAGGGACAGGATGCGCTTTGGCATCCGTCGCTCCCTTCATTGGGAGCGTGGATTGAAACCGTGACCTTATCCGCCAAAATTTTCGCAAGTTTGAGTCGCTCCCTTCATTGGGAGCGTGGATTGAAACCATTGTTAAACAATGAGTTAGAGCGCCTTCGCCAGGTCGCTCCCTTCATTGGGAGCGTGGATTGAAACCATATCAAACAGGCGGCGCGTGTCGTTGTACAGTCGCTCCCTTCATTGGGAGCGTGGATTGAAACCCAGATAGGGCGCAACCACGCGCGCCGCAATCGCGTCGCTCCCTTCATTGGGAGCGTGGATTGAAACTTTTTGATAATTCCATCGTCGGCGATATTTGGGTGTCGCTCCCTTCATTGGGAGCGTGGATTGAAACGTGTTCGGGTCTGGCACTACGATCACGCGCTTGGTCGCTCCCTTCATTGGGAGCGTGGATTGAAACTCGCATATCGTCAAGCCTATTGACTCCGCTCTGGGTCGCTCCCTTCATTGGGAGCGTGGATTGAAACCGTTGTGTCAAGTACCGCGTACTCAACTATCCCGTCGCTCCCTTCATTGGGAGCGTGGATTGAAACAACGGCTTTGGGTTGTTTGGGATTTCTTCAACGGTCGCTCCCTTCATTGGGAGCGTGGATTGAAACTCCTGTATTAGCAAAGTGGTGGTCTAACGGCTTGTCGCTCCCTTCATTGGGAGCGTGGATTGAAACATAAAAAACTCCTCGCTCCCTCCCCCAAATCATGGTCGCTCCCTTCATTGGGAGCGTGGATTGAAACATTGCTGGTTTCAGCAACTTTCAACGTCACCAACCCGTCGCTCCCTTCATTGGGAGCGTGGATTGAAACTGCGCCGCCAACACAACGTTCACTCCCCACTTACGTCGCTCCCTTCATTGGGAGCGTGGATTGAAACTACACAAAAAATCACTTTGTTACATGCCCTTGAGTCGCTCCCTTCATTGGGAGCGTGGATTGAAACAACAAAAACCACTCCCCGCGTGTCCGTTTTTCATTGTCGCTCCCTTCATTGGGAGCGTGGATTGAAACGGCTTTGATGGGTTGCGCGGCATGTCGCGGATCGGGTCGCTCCCTTCATTGGGAGCGTGGATTGAAACGGCGTGGACACGCTCGCTATAAACGACCAGGTCGCTCCCTTCATTGGGAGCGTGGATTGAAACTTAGGCAAAAAGCCGCTTACCTGAAACGCCCAAGGTCGCTCCCTTCATTGGGAGCGTGGATTGAAACTTGCTCTTGCAGTCGTCCCCACGATCTCCGCGTTGTCGCTCCCTTCATTGGGAGCGTGGATTGAAACGTTTTGATTATCCGTCCCCTGCGATCACGTTTGAGTCGCTCCCTTCATTGGGAGCGTGGATTGAAACCGTGCTGTATAAGATCGGGCGGATACCTGTTTTCTGCGTCGCTCCCTTCATTGGGAGCGTGGATTGAAACATCGCCCGGACGCATGAAGTGATACGCGCCGAGTCGGTCGCTCCCTTCATTGGGAGCGTGGATTGAAACAACACATCCATCGAAACAGGCTCGGCAATCGGCGTCGCTCCCTTCATTGGGAGCGTGGATTGAAACTCGCCGAACTGCCAACCCGCGAACCCATTGAGTCGCTCCCTTCATTGGGAGCGTGGATTGAAACGAATTACGATTGGCCACAGGGTGACGTTATAGCCGTCGCTCCCTTCATTGGGAGCGTGGATTGAAACGCTCATGTCTGGAATATCGTCGGGGGACATGAATGTCGCTCCCTTCATTGGGAGCGTGGATTGAAACAAAGATCACCCGATGGTCAAGCGGATGTTAGGGGAGTCGCTCCCTTCATTGGGAGCGTGGATTGAAACTATTACGAGAGTTTACCAACTCACCCACGACCTAAGTCGCTCCCTTCATTGGGAGCGTGGATTGAAACCATTACTACTGGCTTGCCAACTCTTCGGAAGATTTTGTCGCTCCCTTCATTGGGAGCGTGGATTGAAACTGCGCGGTTTGAGGGGTGATCGGGAGTACCTTTGTGTCGCTCCCTTCATTGGGAGCGTGGATTGAAACCAAAATGAACCTTGCAATATTCCGTGTCATCGTCGCTCCCTTCATTGGGAGCGTGGATTGAAACCCATGCAGGAAAGACGGCTTGCGCTCCGAGTCGCTCCGTCGCTCCCTTCATTGGGAGCGGGGATTGAAACGTAGCATAAGAGGAGGATAGACATGGTTGAGACGCCACCTACATTGGACGCGTG
>BQMV01000363.1 GCA_022181005.1 Anaerolineaceae bacterium
TCAAATTATTTTTTATTATCTTTTTTCTAATGTTCTTTAAAATGCTTTAATTTTGGATGCATTCTATATTTATCGGATAGACTGGATACGTGGTTTTGTACATGATAAACATCGGGCGTATAGGGGGAATGAAAGACAGCGGCAGAGGTAAGGAGTAAAATAACTCATCTTCTTAATGAAAGGAGGTGAGTTAAATGCATGTAGTATATATCGTTGTTGCTGGCATCACTATTGCAGTGATACTATACTGTTCTTACAAAACTGGCAAGATGCTTTGTAAGTGACAGCGAATGTATTCCTGCTATTTATCAGCGAGATTGATAATTAGCAGGAATACATTTGTAAGGAACAGGATTTCCACGAAATCGTCCACATACGCAAGTCTTCTTCCTCACTGAACTCTCACCCGACGATTCTATACTTGTTTTACTTAAGCCGCAAGGATGCACATAATAATATGGAAGCCGTGATAGAAGCATACCAATTAAGAAAAGACTTTAAGAATAAAACAGCAGTTCGCGATGTATCTTTTTCTATTTTCGAGGGTGAAATCTTTGGTTTTTTAGGGCATAACGGAGCTGGAAAAACAACAACTATTAGATTGCTAACTGGGCAAATACGCCCTACCAGCGGCAAAGCCATGATAGCAGGGTTCAACAGCTCTTCCGAACAAGGATTCATAAAGCCAATAATAGGCGTAGTTTCCGAGGCTCAAAATCTTTATGAACGAATGACTGGCTTAGAAAACTTGAATCTATTTGCCAATTTATACGATATTAGGAAATCCAGAGTGCAAGAATTGCTGGCTTTAGTTAATCTCCAAAGTCGCGCTAGAGACAAAATTGAAAATTACTCAAATGGCATGAAACAAAGATTATTAATCGCAAGGGCGCTATTGCATGAACCTGACGTTATTTTTCTTGATGAGCCAACTCGTGGTCTTGACCCAACATCTGCACGAGATATTAAAGAAAATATAAAAAACTTAGCAGCATCCGGAGTTACGGTTTTCTTGACAACTCATAACATGGAAGAGGCAGATGAATTGTGCGACCGCGTTGCATTCATAAAAGAAGGGAGCTTAATAATAATCGATACTCCGCAAAATTTGAAACTTCAATATGGAGAACAATCTGTTATCTTGAAGTTAAATAATAACGAATCTATTAAAATACCCTTTATTGATCCAAGCAGTTTACAAGAGGCGTTTTCTCGATTAACAAAAAATGAAGTTCAAACGATCCATTCCCAAGAAGCTACTTTGGAGGATGTTTTTCTAAAACTAGCAGGGCAAGAGGTTGAAAATGAGCTTTAAGCGAATTTCTGTTTTAGCATGGAAAGACATTATCGACTCCATTAGAACGCCGCGCCTATTAGTAATTATCATCACACCTTTAATTATTGCTCTGTGTATAAACTTGTTTTTTGGGGATAAGCTCACTTTAAGGATTGGACTGTTCTCGCAAGACGACACTCAATTAATAAAAACTCTTGAGCAAGTTGAATTGGTAGAAGTTCGTATATATAATTCAACTGAAACATTAAGGGAGTCGGTACGGAATGGCGAAATAACAGTAGGGGTCGACTTGCCCGCAAATTTCGATACTCTTCTCGTAAATAATGAATTACCATCGGTTAATTTTATTGTAGGTGATAATTCACAAGAAAGCCAAGTGGGAGTAACGCTAGTTCAACAGGTTATTCAATCATTATCTTCTAACCCTTTGCCAATAGTTTCTTCAACAATTATTTTGAAGCCAGATGCTCTGCCCGGCATTTCTATTCGTGGAGACTTAAGCATTGATCAATATGCTATCGTTTTATGGTTAGTCATGGGCATTGTTGGCAATGGAGTTATGTTGGTACCAACACTAATCGTAGAAGAGCGCGAGCGAAAAACTTTAGATGCGCTTCTGTTATCCCCTTTGACATATACTGAGTTTGCAATTGGTAAGGCTGTTGTTGGCGTTGTTTACTCTATTGCAAGTAGTATGTTGATTCTTTTAGTCCAAGGCGGGCTATCTGGAGATATATTTTTTATTGCTGTCTTGATAATTTTAGGAAGCCTATCCTTAAGTTTTTTTGGCGTACTTATTGGCACACTAGTCGAAAATCTGCACGTTTTGAATTCTTATGGAAGTGTTTTTGTTTTCTTGTTGACGCTACCAGCATTGATTGGCATGCTGGGACCTAATCCTTTTATTCAATATCTACAAATATTACCAACCTACCCCTTGGTAGATGGTATTGTGAAAACCGTGAGTGGGCAAAATCAAATTGCTATACCGAGTTTAGTTTTACTCTGTATCCATAGCGCCTTGATATTAGGAGGCGTTACCCTTAGCTTGAAGAGACGGCAAATTAATAAATGAAAATTTATTTTTTGATTATATGTACTTCCCCGCTACTTCATGATAGAACTCCAACGACCCCGGATTGATCAACGCATCCCGATTACTCACTGCCCGCCCGTTGAGGATATTCGTCACCGCGCTTTCGACTTTCTTCATATTCAACGTGTACGGAATATCAGGAGCTTCAATGATTAACGCAGGGACATGCCTCGGCGAGGCATTCTCTCGCAATGTCTTTTTGATTTTGTCTTTCAACTCATCCGTGAGCGAATATTCCGCCGCGAGTTTGACGAACAAGATCACGCGCTGGTCTTCCTGATAGTTCTGTCCCACCGCGAGGCTGTCCGCGATTTCGGGGAGGTTTTCCATCTGTGCGTAAATCTCCGCTGTGCCGATGCGCACGCCGGAAGGTTTCAGCACCGCGTCCGAGCGACCGTAGAACGTTACTCCACCGGTGTCTTTATGGATCAAAACATAATCGCCGTGACGCCACACGCCGGGATACACATCGAAATATGCTTTGTGATATTTCGAGCCATCGGGATCGTTCCAAAAATACAACGGCATGGATGGCGCAGGCGCTTCACAGACCAACTCGCCCTGTTCATCGAGAATCGGCAGTCCTTTTTCATCGTACGATCTTATCTTCATCCCCAACGCCGCGCTCTGCAACTCCCCCGCATACACAGGGACGATGGGACTCCCCGCCGCGAAGCAGCCATTGATGTCGGTCCCGCCCGCGATGGAGTTGAAGTGCAAATCCGCTTTGATCTCCTTGTATACGTATTCAAATCCATCAGCGGAGAGCGGCGAACCCGTCTGCGAGATTTCGCGCAGGGATGACAAATCAAAACTCGTTCGCGGTGAGACGTTTTCTTTTTTCAAGAAGTGGATGTAACTGGCGCTACATCCGAAGATGGAAATCTTTTCATCCTGAATCAACTTCCACATCGCGCCTGCGTCGGGGTAATTCGGGTTGCCGTCATACAGCACGATAGTCGCTCCCACCGCCAGCGAACTGACCAGCCAATTCCACATCATCCAACTACAAGAGGTGATGTAGAAAATCTTATCGCTTCGTTTGAGGTCGGTATGCAGGATCAATTCCTTGAGATGATTGATCAACACTCCGCCCGCGCCTTGCACGAGACATTTCGGCTTGCCCGTCGTCCCCGACGAGAACATGATGTAGTGTGGATGATCGAACGGTAACCGCTCGAATTCAATTTCGAGATTCTTTTCTTTCGCAAGAAAATCTTCATAATGAACCGAATTGGGGATTTGAGAAATATCAGGCTTCTCGCGCGTGTACGAAACGACGATCACCTTTTTCAACGACGAGATTCCCCGCGCCACTTCCGCCGCGTGAGCCAGCGTGTCGAACGCTTTTCCTTTGTAAAAATATCCATCGGCGGTGATCATCACTTTTGGAGAGACCTGTCCCAGCCGTTCGATCGCCGCGCCGGGACCGATATCCGTCGCGCACGAAGCCCACGTCGCGCCGAGGCTCGCCGCCGCCAACATGCAAACGACCGTCTCGATCAAGTTGGGCATGTACCCCACAACCCGATCCCCCACGCCAACGCCCGACTCTTTCAATGAATGTGCCAGCCGCGCCACCGAGTCGTATAACTCCGCATAGGTCATGTGCTTCGAGGTTTGCGTCTCGCCGATGAAAATGAACGCGAGATGATCGTCGCGAAATCGTAAAAGATTTTCGGCAAAATTTAACTTCGCGCCGGGGAACCATTTCGTGCCGGGGAAGACGGATAAATCCGTCACTACGGAATCAAACTGTTTTGATGATTTGATCTCGGCGAAGTCCCACACTTCCGCCCAAAAGTCCGCGATGTTTTCCACCGACCATTGATATAAATCCGAATACGAAGCGAGGCTCAATTTCCGCCGCGCATTGACCGCGTCCATGAAGCGCGTGATGTTGGCGTCTCGTTTGCGTTGTTCAGAAGGAATCCATAATGGGGTTCGCATGTTCATCTCCTCCCCGTCATTATATGACTATTTTTGCAGACAGCCGATCAATTGATTGACGACACCCTGCGGCTCGGATTTCGTCAACGCCAGCACAGGGACTTTCGCAACCGAATACACTTCGCGCACATCCCCCGCCACCCAATGTCTTGGCAGGATTCCCACGGCATTTGATTCACTATTCAGCGCATCAGACATCTGTTGCGGACTCATCGCCACGAACGCGGACGACGAAACGCTTCTCTCTTCCATTACAAGTTGGTCGAAGGCATTCTGCGCATCCGCATCTGACGCGTACACCCACACCTGCGCGGATGGGTCGCCGAGTCCCATGAATAACGCGCGCGCTTCGTCGAGAGTCAAATTTTGGATCGGGCTTTGACGATTTACGACGATCAATATTTCCTCTTCGTCAATCTGATACGCGAACGAAGATAAAAATTCAGGCTCGCCGATCTGCAACGCGATGTCGGCAGAGTTGGGGTCGTCCACGCGGACGAGGGTGGCAACAGAGTCCGCGCAGGCGTAGAGGTCGGTCAACCACGGCTCGGCGGCAAAGGTCGAATAGACGGAGACAACTTGAGGCGTGGAAAGAGGCGTCTTCGTCGCGCAGGAAAATATAAGAAAAGAGGAAAGAAGAAAGAAGAGAATAATGTCGTTGCGAGGAGGGCGATAGCCCGACGAAGCAACCCCCTCGCGAACAGGAGATTGCTTCGGGCGAAAGTGCATCGCCCTCGCAATGACATGGATGCGATTCACCACTTCTCGATCAACTCCGCGATCAACTTCGCTTTTTGTTCGAGGCTGTCTGCAAAAATAAATTCGCGCTCCGAGTGATAGCCCTCGCCCACCGCGCCCATGCCGTCGAGCAAGGGGATGCCGAGCGGCGCGACAAAATTTCCATCCGACGCGCCGCCCGTGCCGCCCGCTGTGAGTTCCATGCCGATTCGCGCCGCGATGGATTTCGCTTTTTCAAAAGTGGATTTCATCCGCTCATCGAACGGCATCGGCGGACGATTGAATTCGCCAGCGACTTCAATAGATGTCCCGTCGAGAACGGGCTTGAGGTTTTTCATTTCTGACTCAAGCCGTTCCCACTCGCCGGGTTGCATCACGCGCACATCCACTTCGATGCGCGCATCCTCTGGCACAACATTCGACACCGTGCCTCCGCGCATCACGCCGACATTCACCGTCGTTTGTTTTTCATAATCGGTCAACTTTTGAATCGCGATCACCTGATGCGACATCTCTTCGATCGCGTTGCGTCCCGCTTGATGATCGCCGCCCGCATGCGCCGCGCGTCCGTGAACCGTGACCGAAAATCCGCCCGTGCCTTTGCGCCAAGTTTTGAGCGAGCCGTCGAGCAGCGCGCCTTCCATCACCAACACCAGCGCGGACTCTTTCGCCAGCGACTCGATCAACGCGCGCGATGTGTGACTGCCGATCTCCTCATCGGATGTGCATAACAACGTGACCGAGCGCTTCAACCCCGACCTTTGAGCGGACTCAACTGCGGCGAGCGCAATGACAATCCCAGCCTTCATATCCAGCGTGCCAGGACCGAAAATTTTCCCACCCTCTTCGCGGTAGGGAGTTTTTTGAATCGTGCCGAGAGGGAAGACGGTGTCCATGTGGCAGAGAATCAAAATTGAAGGTTGAAGGTCAAAGGTCGAAGGCTGGGCTGGCGAGAAACGAGCTAGGACATGATCGCCAGTTTCCTTGTTGGAAATGACTTTAACCTGCCCGCCAAGTTTACGCATTTCATCAGCGACGATGACTCCAACGCGGTCAACGGCGGATTTGTCATGCGAGGGCGATTCGGTTTCGACGAGAGTCTTGAGGAGAGTATTTATGTTCATATATTCCTCGGTGGTTGAGTAGCCCCGAATGCTCTTGAGGGGCGTACCGAAACCACCACTAACAAAAGTTATTTTGCTTACATGGTGGTCTCGATACGTCCTTCGACTTCGCTACGCTTCGCTCAGGGCTACTCGACCACCAGAGTTGGGTTTTTAATTCATCTCATCAAAAATACAATCGTTCCCACAATCGCACAATAGACGGCAAACACATACAGCGACCGTTTGCTCAAGTAATCAATCAGCCACTTGATCGCAAACCAGCCGACAATCGCGGCAGTGACGAATCCCACTGCGAGCAATGGCAGGAATTCGCCGAGATTCGGCATTTGAATTACATCCAGTAATTCATATCCACCCGCGGCGAGCATCACAGGCACCGACATGAGGAACGCAAACCGCGCTGCAGACGGGCGGTCGAGTCCGCGAAACATGCCGCCTGAAATCGTTGTTCCACTGCGCGAGGCGCCGGGGAAGACGGCGATAATTTGGAACAAGCCGATTACCAAAGCATCGAGCCACGTCATTGATTCGAGGTCTCGATTCTTCTTAGTCAACAACTCAGCCAGCGTGAGTAATATCGCGGCAGAGAATAATCGAATGGAGGCTTGAAGCATGGGTTGTTGAAACATCGCTTCAACTGCATCTTTCAAGAGATAGCCAGCAAGCAATGCGGGGATTGTGGCAATGATGATGTACCAACCAAGTTTTGCTTCTGGCGCGAGACCTCCGAGGTCTTTAAGACCTCGGAGGTCTAATGTTACGCGCGCAATCGGAGCCAAATCTTTCCAGTAAAACGCAAAGAGGGAGACGAGCGTTCCGAGTTGGACGATGACAAGGAATGAGAACATCGCTCCATCGGCAGGGATGCCCAACAGTTTTTGCCCGATCAACAAATGTGCGGTGGATGAAACAGGGATGAATTCAGTCAGTCCCTGAATGACGCCAAGGAGGAGGGCGTGGAGGAGGGTCATAAGTTATAGTTAATGGAGGATAGTTAATGGTTTTGTTCGTCTTCGTTTAAATCGTCAAAAATATAAGGCTCGGATTCTTCGCGAACAGAATAATTTTGCGGGAATTCTTTTTTACCTTGTTTGGAACGTTTGAGGTAGGCAATATAGTTATTGAGTTGTTTACCGATAGATTCAGCGTGAGCGGTCATCCGCTTATATATTTCATCTGACAAATAACCCAGATCGCGCGCAAGTTCCATGTGGCTTTGAACTTCGGATAATGAGCCACGAGCGATATAACAAAAACGGACATTATCCAGGAAATGAAATCGCCCATGCCCTTCAGCAATATTAGCGGGAATACTTTGTGCGGCTCGTTTCAGTTGTTGAGTTAAATTCCATTTTTCGTCGGCTGGCAAATGAGGAACAACATCTTTATATACCGCCAGAGCAAAGTCTTTTGACCTCACCCACACCTCCAACTTATCCAGATTCATCACGGTCATATACCACCTCCATGATCCATTTATCCATTAACCACGCGCTTCGCATTATTCGCCCATTGACTCAACAACTCAGGCACGCGCGACTCGAACGAGCCATCCGCGATGTAGACCCGCATCTGTTCCATGAGTCGAATCAACGCGCGCAGGTTGTGAATGGAGATCAGTGTTCCAGCGAGCAATTCCTTTGCCGCGATCAAGTGACGGATGTATGCCCGCGTGAAAGTTTTGCAGGCGTAGCAATCGCAAGTCTCGTCAATTGGTTTTTCATCACGCGCAAACGTCGCGTTCATCAAGTTGAGTCGTCCCTCAGGCGCAAAAGCGGAGTGATGACGGGCTAAGCGAGTCGGCAGAACGCAATCAAAGATGTCAATGCCGCGCACCACGCCGTTGATGAGGTCTTCGGGTGTGCCGACTCCCATCAGGTAGCGCGGCTTGTTTTCGGGCAGAGATCGGAAGAGCACACGTCTGAACTCCAGTCACGTGGCCTTATCTCGTATGCCGTCTTC
>BQMV01000364.1 GCA_022181005.1 Anaerolineaceae bacterium
TTTTTTGTTTTTTTTTTCAAGCAGAAGACGGCATACGAGATAAGGCCACGTGACTGGAGTTCAGACGTGTGCTCTTCCGATCTAAGGCAACTCGGTGTGAACGCCCACATAAATATAAGCGATATCCGGCTTGAGGTCCGCCGTGCCGGTGCCCACCACGCTAAGGGTGGGAGCATCTGCAGAAGGCGCGCTTGCGGCGGGCGCGCACGCGCTTACCACAAGAGCAAATAAGGCAAGCGCTGTAAACAAAATGGTTTTGGTTTTCATTCATACTCCTTTTTATATGATTGCCATAACAAAGACGCTGGGCGCGCGGGAAAGTTCCCGCGCGCGTCTTGAATTTTAACCGCTTTGCCTGTACAATCCTTGTACATTTGTTCTATGCCGATCAACTACCAGGAAGTCTACACACAGATCCAATCCATTGGCGCGGGCGCAAAAGAGAGACGCAAAAAGAAAGAGGAAGCGCAAGCCCAAGCGCGCCGCCTGCTCGCGCAATTCGGCGGTCAACTGGATTTCCTCCGTTCGAAAGCGGATTCCGCCAAACAAGCCGATACGAACATCCGCTGCGCCTACCCACTGGATGAAAACCTCGCTTCTTCTTTCGACGTTCAGCCCTTCGATCAAACTCAGGGCAAGCCTGCCTCTGTTCCCCCAACCTTGATCGCCGCCGACGGTTCGCAAGCCATCGCCGACCGGCACAGTCCGGTCCAATTTTGCGTCATCAATGTGGGAGCGATCTGCATGAAACCCAACTCCGGCGAAACGCCCGCGGTTGAAGTGGAAAGCGAACTTTTCTACGGCGACGCCATCGAAGAGAACGGTCTCACCACCGACGGCGGCGTGGCGTTGCGGCGCGATCTTGCGGAACGCAGCGTCATCGAAAAACTAAGCAAAGAGCTGAACGAGTCGATCGTTTCATTTACAGACGGCACGCTGGAGATTTTTCGCGCTAAAGATATTGACAGTCCCAGCACGTATCGCTCCGTCCTGGATAAGTACGTCTCTGTCCTCTCGCGCTTGCAGGAGCGCGGTATCGTTTCAGCGGGATACATCGACAAACCCTCGTCGAGTTTGGTTGTGAAACTGCTTGAGTTGACGCAGATCACCATCCCTGAAGAAATGGAGAAACTGCGCAACGCCCCGCCGCTGAAATACGTCACGGATCGCTGGCTGTTTGGCTACAACAATAAATTATTCCAGTTACTCCCGCCCGGTCACCGTTCGGCAGTGTTCAAAATCCAATCCAATTCCGAGAAGACGTATAAAGGCGCGCTGGAACTTCACTTCTTCTATCTCAACGTCGGCGCAGAGGGACATCCCTGGCCCGTGCGCGTCGAAATCCCCAAATGGGTGGTGGATGATAAAGAGAAGTTGAATCTGCTCCACGCCGTTTTGGTCGAGCAATGCCGCATGATGGGAAGCAGACCGTATCCATATCTTCTTCACCGCGCGCATGAGACGGCAGTTGTAAAAAACGAAGAGAAACAACAGATCGAGCAATTGCTGATGATCGAACTCCGTCGCAACAATGAAGAATTGGATGAAGGCTCAAACAAACAATCCGCGAAGGATTTGCAAGGAAGAACAAGAAGATAAATGAAAGCCCATTTTATTCTCTATGTCGGCGACCAGCCCAAAAGTTCCGCCTTTTATCGAAACGCGCTCGATCAAGAGCCGACGCTGGACGCGGATGGTATGACCGAATTTACTCTCAACGACGGCGCCGTTTTAGGATTAATGCCCGAGGCTGGAATCACGCGCCTGCTCGGCGAACTCATCAAAGACCCGAACGCTGGGCATGATATTCCCCGCGCCGAGTTGTATTTGCTCGTAGACGAACCGCAGTCTTATTACGAACGCGCGCTGGCAAATGGAGCGAGGGCATTAAGCCCGCTACAGAAAAGAGGCTGGGGCGATTGGGTCGCCTATTGCGAGGACCTGGATGGGCATATTCTTGCATTCGCAAAACGGGAAGTTGAATCATCAACATGAGGAGTTGGATATGAATCAAATCGAAATCGGACGACTACTCCGCGCAGGGACAACGGGCTTCGTGGCAGGCTGCCGCGTCAATCAACTCGATGCGCCGTCGTTTGGTGCGCTTGTCCGCGCGCCGCTGGGAAGCGAGTATCAGATCTTCGGCATCATCTACGACATCCGCATTGACGATGACGGGCTGGTGCGGCAACTCGTCACAGCGGATAATGTCAGCGATGAGGTGATGAAGGATAACCGCGAGCGGAGAATCGTCCCCGTTGAAATGTCCGTGCTAGCGGTGGGATACGAACAGGAGAAGAAGATTCATCACCTCCTACCGCCGCGTCCGCCGTTGAGTTTGGATGTGATCTTCATGTGTGATAACAACGACATCGCGCGCTTCACCGAAAAGTTCGGGTATTTCAGGCACATCTTGAACAATCAGGAAATCCCTGTGGGTGAAGTTGTGGCGGCGCATTTATTACAAGCCAGTGTTGCTCGGGGCAAAGAAAGTGGAACCCTTCGACAGAACTCAGGGCAAGCATGGAAAGAGGCGGCGACTCATGAGGTGATTACGCTGTTGCGCGATGATTATCCGGCTTTGATGTCCGTGCTGGGCGCGTTGAGTGATGTTGCATGACGATAATCCCGAAGGGATGGCAGGATTGTAGACTTGGAAGAATATGGCTTGCCAATCGCGAAGCGATGGCATAGGCTGGAAGAGATATGACACCCCTTCGGGGTTGGGACGAATTGATCCTCCAATTCTATAATCGTTTCATCCCTTCGGGATTGTTGTAAAGCAATGTCATTCTCCCGAAGGACATCGGGACGATGTGAGCGAAGCGAAGAATCTCTACCACATGCAAGAGGCCCTCACCTGCGCTTGCGTGCGGCGCAAGTATCGGTTACTGGCGCTCCCTCAGCGTGACACATGACGAGAGGTAACTATGGAACAACGAACTAAAATTGGATATTTGGTTGGTGGCGGATTAAAAGAAAATTTTCGCGTGAGGCTTATCGTTTCCCCGCAGGAGATTCAGGAGGGGGCGTTTGTGGTGATCCAATCGGGCGAGTGGAATTATTATGGCATCGTCACGGATATTGTGCTCGGGGCGACGGACCCGCGCTTTGCGGATGAGCAGATGGAGGGACGATTCCCGTCGCATATTTCGAAGGCGTTGCATGGACAGACGCTGTACGCGAATCTCGAAGTGTTGCCGAACCTGATGCTGGAGATCGGTCCGCAGTTGGGGACGGCGGAGTATAAAGATTGGCGCGGTCGAATTGACGCGGGACTCAAAGATGAGCCGCGCATATTGCCCGTCAAGAATGTGCCGCCGCATCACGCGCAGGTGTTTCTGGCGAACGAAGGCGACATCGCGGAAATTTTCGGCGACCCGAACGAGAAGGGCAACTTCATCATCGGGTATACGCGCGAACAGAATCATCCCGTGTGCATTGACATGGAAAAGTTCGTGCAGAGGTCGTCGGGCGTGTTCGGCGCGACTGGCACGGGCAAGTCGTTCCTCACGCGGCTAGCGCTGGCGGGCTTGATGCACTACAACAAAGCCTCGGTGTTCGTGCTGGATATGCATAACGAGTATGGCTTTGACGATGTGGCGTCAGATACGAAAAAAGCCGTGACGGGATTGAAGACCAAGTTCAAGTCGAAGGTAAGAATCGTCGGCTTGGGAGGCGGATCAACCATCCGAGGGCAAGTCCCCGATTTTAATTTGGAGATCTCGACGGGCGACATATCCACAAGCGACATCGAGACGTTGATGCGCGAATTGAATCTGCGCGACACCACACCGACGACGTTGAACGCGTTGTACGCGTCGTTTCGGGATGAGTGGTTCGCGCGGTTCCGCGATATGTCGCGTGAGACAGTGATCATCGAAGATGATAGAGGCAAGAAGAAAGAGGTGCCCGCAGAGGGAAGTGTGGCGGCGTGGGCAAATGAAAATGGAGTCAATGTGGCGGCGGCGGAGGCTCTGCACGATAAACTGCGCAGGCTGTTCGGCAAGCCTTATATCGTGGAGAAGCCCGCGGCGGATTCGGTGAAGGAGATCATCGCATCGCTGGAGAACGGACAGCATGTGATCCTGTCGTTCGGCGAACACGAAAGCGATCTGGATTATCTGCTCGTGTCGAATCTGTTGACGCGCAAGATCCGCAATGCGTGGGAGCATAAGACCAACGCTTTCCGCACGCACGGAAAAGAGGAGCCGCGTCCGCTGGTGATCGTTGTGGAGGAGGCGCACAAGTTGTTGAACCGCGAGATGGCGGCGCAGACGACCTTCGCGACCATCGCGCGCGAACTCCGCAAATATTATGTGACACTGTTGATCGTTGACCAGCGTCCGTCGCAAATTTACGACGAGGTCATGTCGCAGTTGGGGACGCGCATCTCAGGCTGGCTCGGCGACGAGGACGATATCCACGCCGTCCTTTCGGGTCTCGCGGGACGGGAGGCGTTGCGCGGCATGCTAGCGCGACTCCAACCGAAAGAGGAAGTTCTCCTGCTCGGCTGGGGAGTCCCGATGCCGTTGCCTGTGAGGTCGAGGAGGTATGACGATGAGTTTTGGAAGGAATTGCTCGGCGAGAAGGTGAGGAAGAGCGAAGCCCAACTAAAAAGAGAATTGGGGTATTAAAATGGCAAGTAAGAGCAAGGAGCAAATTTGCCTGTCCCGCCAACGGCGGGGAAGGAGTTGGGGTTTTAGTTAACCGCGAAGCACGCGAAGAGCGCGAAGGTTTTATAATCACTGCCATGAAAAAGCCAATTCCTAAATTCAAAAACGAAGACAAAGAACAGAAATTCTGGAGCGAAAACGATTCTTCCGAGTACCTGAACTGGAAGAGCGCGGAACGGGTGTTGTTTCCAAACCTGCGACCTTCCACCAAGGCGATCTCTCTACGGCTTTCTGAATCGCTGTTGGATGCCATTCGCCAGATGGCAAACGAGCGCGATGTGCCATATCAATCGCTGATCAAGATGTTCTTACAGGAACGGATCGAGCAGGATTTCAAATCCCGTCACCTGCCAAGCGGAGGTTGACCATAGAGGAACACCATGAAATTCGAACATCAGACTTTCGATTTTCATGGTGTTTTCAGTTGCCGTTGCCTGTCCGAAGGGAGTCGCACAGGTATGACGAGGAGTTTTGAAAGGAACTGCTCGGCGAGAAGGTAAAGAAGAGCAAGGAGCAGAACTTGAAGGAGTTGGGGTTTTAGTTAACCGCGAAGGTTTTTGCCACGGATTAGCACGGATTGAAAATGAAAAAGATGTATCCAAAACTCAAACCGACAAAGATAAAATGGGAAGGAAATAGAATTGTCGGTTGCCAAAGCGCTAACCATACTTTCTGCAAAGGTGAACTGTGGGAATGCAAGCGATGTCAGAAGGTCATTTGTTGGGAAGAGGGCTCAGTAGACTTGATTGATTTGTGTGATGATTGCTGGCATGAAGTTCGAGTTTTAGGTTACGATTTGCATTTGGAGAATGCCTTATGAAACAACATGAAGCAGTTATTTTGGCGATGAAACAAAACGGTGGTTATGCAACGCTTGGTCAGTTGTATCAAAGCACTCCAAGAATTTCTGGAAGCAAATGGGGAACAAAGACTCCGTTTGCGAGTATTCGTCGAATTGTTCAGCAACACGATGATTTTTTCAAGATTCGCCCTGGACTTTGGGCATTAACTTCTGAAAAAGATAAAGTTCTTCGCTTGTTTGCAGGTGAGGGGACAAAGCCAAAAGAAAGAGAATATTCCCATTACTTTTATCAGGGCTTGGTTGCCGAAATTGGGAATTTACAAGGCTTTAAAACTTATGTTCCTGCTCAAGACAGAAACAAGCCTTTCGCTGAACAGAAATTAGGCAATGTCACAACGGTTTCAGAATTTTATGAATTTACTTATTCTGATGTTTTACGAAGAGCCAAAACCATTGATGTTACGTGGTTCAATGACAGAAAGTTTCCAGGCTCGGTGTTTGAAATTGAACATTCAACTGATATTCAAAACTCTTTGCTGAAATTCGTAGAATTACAAGATTTCAGAACCAAATTTTATATTGTTGCAGACGGCAGGAGAAAGGCAGAGTTTGATAACAAAATTTCGTTCTATGCTTTTAGCTCAATTAAACCTTATGTAAAATTCTGGGATTACGATTCGGTTTTAGATATACACGCCAAAGTTACCGCCAGCAACCTCGCAGTTAAGGAAGTATTATGAAGGTTTATCTTCCTGATGATGGAGAAATAGCAACGAAGTAACGCGAAAACACTGGGCTGAACAAGTCCAGTGTTTTTTATTCAGCCGTGCGGGATTCTGTCCCAACTGCGGGAGGTCACTGAGTCAATTTGAGAATAGCAAACCCGTCGCTGATTTTTATTGCGGGAATTATTCGGAAAGGGACCTCACCCAGATTAAGGTGATTGATCGGCGTGTTGATTTGCCCCTTCGCGAAGCACCCTGTGGGCTCCCAAGGGAGAGGGCATCGTGACGAATCGTTTTCTGTGTGGTGGGTTTGACGATTTTCCTGAGAAACGAAAACTCCGAAGTCCAGGCTTCGGAGTTTCTATTTGAACATATCTTCGATGTCAGTCCATAAGATTGGGGTTTCCAAAACATCTGCGAACGATGTGACCCAATGTTTAATACGGTCAATATCCAATTTTGGATTTTTATCAATGATCGTCCGAATATCTTCAAGGTCTTTAGGGCGATGGGCAACCGCCTTCATAATGATCAGATCTTCTGGAGTAGGCAGACGGACTGACAAGGTACTTGTTGATTGCACAATCCCCCTTGTAACCACCTCTTCCTCGAACGGCAAAACGCCCAGAGAAATGTCTATGTTGGTTTCAGTTGGGGAATGTCGCAATAACAACACACGATTTTTACGGGCGAATTCTTCCGCATTGGAAATTCTGGGTTGGATATTTTCGTCATTTGCCGATTCGAGAAATTGAGAGACCTGTTGTGTGGAAAGCAGAAACATTGCATCCACATCCTCGGTTAAGCGGGGTTTGCCCAAAAACCCCACAGCAATCCCACCTATGATTACGCCGCGATCGTCAAATTTTGCGAGCAAGCGTTGAACGGCTTCTATCGCGGCTCGAAAAGGCTCTATTTCCTTTTGCAGTTTCACGCCGCCCCCTTCAGTTTTGCCCAACGCGAAAACACTTCCATTTCATGATCATCATCCCCGCGCGTTAATCCGTTTTCAAGAGCGAACCGTATTAACGTATTGATTTGTTTCCAGTGCGTTTCAACAGACATGGCGCGCAATTCACGCCGTTCGATTTCTTCCACGGCTTTCCAACGTTCTCGGTATGATTTGATATCGAAATTAGCGTCCATAAGTTAATTATAGCATGTCAAGCGGAGGGGCTATTCAAGCCCCGCCCAACGAATCCGCGTGATGACGGAGGAGTGAGTCAGCCGTGCGGGATTCTGTCCCAATTGCGGGAGGCGTTGAGTCAATTTGGGAATAACAAACCCGTCGCCGATTTTTATTGCGGGAATTGTTCGGAAGAATACGAAGATGACGAATTTTCGCTGGAGGACGTCTATGCTTTTGAGGGGCAGTTGCAGGCGAAGCATTCGTCCAATAACAATGTGCGGGCGAAAATCAGACAGCAGATTCAGTCCCTGCGGGATAGGGATGTGATCCAATTTTTTGGGGAGAGGGCGGTATCGGAGGATGAATTGACAGAGGGTCTCTTTGGGGGTATATTTACGATTGATTAATCGGTTAATCAATCGAGAGGCAGCCATGCTCAAGACAATCAGCGCCACAAAAGCCCGAATCAACTTCGGGGATGTGATGAAACAAGCCAAGATCGCCCCCGTCATTGTGGAACGCGGCGGGAAAGCAGAAGTCGTTGTCCTTTCCAAGAAAGCGTACGACCAATTGGTCGCGGCAAGCGCAAGGACCGACTTGAAAAAAAGATTTGACGAATTACACGCTCAAATCCGTGTTGAATTAAAAGGGCGCAAATTACCCGATCCTGCTGAGATTATTCGTCAGGGAAGTGAAGAGCGCGATGAGCAACTCTTCAACAGTCTGCGTTGATGCCAGTGTTGTGTTGCGACGCGTCCTTCAGCC
>BQMV01000365.1 GCA_022181005.1 Anaerolineaceae bacterium
TGCTCTTCCGATCTTCGGGGATTGCATATCTTGTCTGTTCTGGCAGTTCTTCGATTTCATCCGACCAGTTTAACGATATCTTCGGCGGCGCGGCGCATCTCGAGGAAGATCATGCCGAGTTTGGCGTCTTGCCTTGCCATCGCGGTCAGAACCGCTTCCTCGCCAATAGACGTCAGCACAATGGAGCCAGCGTCGCCTTTAATGTAAACTTGCTCCAGCCCCGCGCGCCCGAGTTCGGTCGAGATCCGCTCGCCGAGCGAGAGCATCGCCGCCGACATCGCCGACACGCGATCTTCTTCCACGCCTTGCTGCAACGCAGACGCCATAATTAACCCGTCTACTGAAACGACCGCCGAAGCCTCAATATCGGGCGCGGCGGCTTGCATATTGCGCAGACGTTCGACCATTTGATCGGAGCGTGACTTTGCCATAACAGTTCTCCTCAATAAATCTCCCGAAGTTTACCATATTTCAATTCCGATGTCACACTCGCGGTTGATGCAGGCTTCGTTTGACCCGCGCTTCTCTTCGTGTTAAACTTCCATGTTCGACTAATGAAATTTCCTTTTTATCTCTCCTTCGTTATTCTGCTGTCGTTCACCGCGCAGGATTCTCCCCCGGTAGCGATCACCTCCCCCGTGTCAGGCGACGTTTTGCGCGGCGAGATCGCGATCATCGGCTCGACGGATATTCCGAACTTCCTCTCGGCTCAGCTGGACTTCAAATACGCTTCAGACGACGCCGACAGCTGGTTCCCCCTAGCCGCCTTATCTCAGCCCGCGCTTGACTCGCCTCTCTACCTCTGGAATACCGCCTCCATCACCGACGGAGACTACATCCTGCGCTTGCGCGTCACCCTCGCCGACGGGACATTCCAAGAAGCGACCGTCCCCATCACCATCCAAAACGACGCGCCGATATTAACTCCAACGCCTGCTGTGACCTCCACGCCCGAATCCTCCATCGGAGTACAGATTCCCACCCCATTCCTCCTCGCCGCCTCGCCGACTCCCACCGAAGTCCCGCGCCCCACGCCGACGCCTTTACCACCCAACCCCGCCTCATTGACTCAATCCACCATCCTCACCAGCCTAGGTCGTGGCGCAATCGTCATCATAGCCCTATTCATTTTTTCCCTCATCCTCCTCCGCCTCCGCCAACCCTAATCATCAATTCTCTAATTCTCTAATTCTCTAATTCTCAGTCTCCAATCTCTAATCTCCAATTACGAATTACCAATTACACCCAACGGAATCCTCATGACAGACCCCTTCCTCCTCATCGGACTCGGCAACCCAGGGCGCGAATATGCCAACACACGTCACAACTTTGGCTTCATGGCAATTGACCGTCTCGCGGTGCGACTCAATGCGCGCGGCATGAAAGTCCAATCGAAAGCCATCGTGATGGATTCAAAATACGAAGACCACAAACTCATCCTCGCCAAGCCGCAGACGTACATGAATCTATCGGGTCAATCGGTGCAGGGACTGGCTCACTTCTACAAGATTCCCAACGAGAACCTGATGATCCTTTCCGATGATCTCGATCTACCCTTCGGCACCATCCGCATCCGCGCCTCGGGCGGACCTGGCGGTCAGCGCGGCTTATCGTCCATTTTGGAAAAACTCGGCACGAAAGATATTCCCCGCATGAGGCTCGGCATCGGTCGCCCGCCTAGCAGAATGGACCCCGCAGATTACGTCCTGCAAAACTTCTCGCGCGACGACCTGAAATCCCTCTCCGAACTCCTCGACCGCGCCGCCGATGCCGCCCTCGAATTTGTAACCAATGGTTTGACCGCCGCGATGAATAAATTTAATGGTGACGCCTCGGTGGTTGAGTAGTCCCGCGCGTGCTGAGCGGAGCGATAGCGAAGTCGAAGCATCGCGGGACGTATCGAGACCACCAATGACAATAATCCCGAAGGGATGAAACGATTATAGACATGGATGTGCCGTACCCCAAATCCCGAAGGGATGACATGATGCACAATGAATCTATGACACCCCTTCGGGGTTGAGGATAACCTCCCTCAAAATCTATAGTCATTTCACTCCTTCGGAGTTATCTCACAACAACGATTTTATGAAATTGATTCTTAGTAATATCCGTTCCCTCCCTCAATATCAGAATTTACTAACCCAACTCAAAGCGGGGAAACAAATCGCTGGGCTGGGACTTCCGCGTGCCGCGCGTCTGCCTGTGCTTGCGGCGTTGCTTGAAGATATTGGGGGACCGATTCTCTTCATCACCGACCGCGCCGACCATGCGTTATCGTTATATGATGAATTGGGATTTTGGATCAAGTCGCCGCGCTATCATTTTGCGGAGCCGAATCCGCTGTTCTACGAACAAGCCGCGTGGGGCGTGACGACTCGCCGGGACCGCTTGCAAGCGTTGACGACACTTTCCACTTTCCACTTATCATTTGCAACAAAGCCCGAATCGCCTCCAGTCGTTATCACATCCGTCCGCTCGCTGATGACGCGCACCATACCGCGGCGCGACTTCCTCAAGGCGTGCAAAAAGTTATCCGTCAACCAAACGATTCAACCCGATTCGCTCTTGCGGAGTTGGGCGGAGATCGGCTATCAACGCGTCAACACCGTGCTTGAGCCTGGACAATTCTCCAGCAGGGGAGGGATTCTCGACATCTGGGCAACTGCCGAGACGATGCCCGTCCGTTTGGATTTCTTCGGGGACGAGATCGAAACAATTCGCAGATTCGACCCTGCGTCACAGCGCACGATTGAAAAATTGGATTCGATCCTCGTCACGCCTGCGCGGGAGTATTTGGTTCGTCACGATCCGTCAGCAGTTCAACTGCTGACGGAACAAGAGGATGGGCAACAATCCGCAGTGCAACTGCGGATTGAACGGGAAGATAATATTTCCGAATTCCACATTCCGTTGCTTCATAAACAACCCGCCACGTTGCTCGATTACCTCCCGCAAAAAGCGATTGTGTTGCTTGACGATCTATCCATCATCGAGTCGATGGCGGAGGAGGTGGAGGCGCAGGCGGTCAAGTTCAGGCAGGAGAGTATCGCGGAAGAGACATTGTCCGCTGATTTTCCGTTGCCGTACATTCCATGGTCGGAGTTGTATGATGGGGTGCAGGGTGGGTTGGTGGAGTTTGGGTATTCGGGGGGAGAGAGACTGGAGATTAGAGAATTAGAGAATTCTTTGGCTTCCTGCTTTGGACACGACGAGCGATTCGCTGGGAGGTTGAAACAATTTGCCGAGCGCGTGGCAGACCTCACGTCGAGAAATGAAGCGGTTGTCGTTGTGTCGCGTCAAGCCAAACGGTTAGAGGAACTTTGGGGCGAGGCAAATGTCGAAGAGTCGGAATCCAATAAACCGATATTTATTGAAGCGTCTCTATCCGAAGGCTTCACCCTCAATCTCCAATCTCCAATTCTCCAATTCTCTAATTCTCTTCACTTAATCACTGACTCCGAAATCTTCGGTTGGGAACGCCCTCAACCCCGCACGCGCCAGCGACCTGTTGCCGAGACTCCTGAATCGGTGTATGCCGATTTGAACGTGGGCGATTATGTGGTGCATATTGATCACGGCGTCGGGCGTTTTGGCGGATTGGTTCAGCGCGAGTTGGATAATCACGCGCGCGAATTTCTCGCGGTGGAATATGACGGCGGCGGGCAGTTGTTCGTGCCTGTGCATCAAGCGGATCGGTTGACGCGTTATGTGGGCGCGGAGGGCGCGGCGCCCGCGCTGGATCGTTTGGGCGGGCAGGAGTGGCACGAGAAAAAAGGGCGCGTGAAAGCCGCGGTGTTGGAAGTGGCGCAAGAGATGTTGGACTTGTACGCGCGCCGTCATGTGGCGCTGGGATATTCTTTCAAGCCCGATACCGCGTGGCAAAAAGAATTGGAAGATTCTTTTCCGTATGTGGAGACCGAAGATCAACTGCGCGCGTTGAACGATATCAAGCGCGACATGGAATCGTCGCGCCCGATGGATCGTCTGTTGTGCGGCGATGTCGGTTATGGCAAAACTGAAGTTGCGTTGCGCGCCGCGTTCAAAGCCGTGATGGACGGCAAGCAGGTTGCGATCCTTGTGCCGACAACCGTGCTGGCGCAACAACATTACGAAACATTTTTGCAACGACTCGCCGCGTTCCCTGTGAAAGTGGAAATGCTCTCGCGCTTTCGCACGCCGCGCGAACAAACAACAATATTGCACGGACTCGCCATCGGCGAGATTGATATCGTCGTCGGCACGCATCGTTTGATCTCTGGCGATGTGAAATTCAAAGAACTCGGCTTGGTCGTCATTGACGAAGAGCAACGCTTCGGCGTCACGCACAAGGAGCATCTCAAAAAACTTCGCACCGAAGTGGACGTGTTGACTCTCACCGCCACGCCGATTCCGCGCACGTTGTACATGGCGCTCACGGGCGTGCGCGATATTTCGAATCTCAACACGCCGCCTGATGAGCGACTGCCCATTGTCACGCATGTCGGTCCGTATTCGCCGAAACTTGTGCGGCAGGCGATCTTGCGCGAACTCGAACGCGGCGGACAAATTTTCTTTGTGCATAACCGCGTCCAGACCATCGACGCGATGCGCGCGCATCTCAATCAACTCGTCCCCGAAGCGAACGTGGATATCGGTCACGGGCAGATGCCAGAGAATCAACTTTCGGAAGTGATGCACCGCTTCAACAACGGCGACACCGATATTTTGTTGTCAACAACAATAATTGAATCGGGATTGGACATCCCCAACGCGAACACTCTCATCGTGGACCGCGCCGACACCTTCGGCTTGGCTCAACTCTATCAACTACGCGGTCGTGTCGGACGTGGAGCTGTGCGCGCCTACTCCTACTTTTTTCGCCACAACAAGCTGACCCCCACTGTGGACGGTCAACAGCGGCTCGAAGTGATCGCCGAAAATACGCAACTCGGCGCGGGCTACTCGATCGCCATGCGCGACCTTGAGATCCGC
Source organism: Anaerolineaceae bacterium (assembly GCA_022181005.1). Lineage (GTDB taxonomy): Bacteria > Chloroflexota > Anaerolineae > Anaerolineales > Villigracilaceae > Defluviilinea. Next base: position 4,975 of record BQMV01000365.1, read on the forward strand.
GGCGCGGGTGAATTGCTCGGCACGCGTCAATCGGGTCACATTCAAGCCGTTGGGTTTCATTTGTATACGAGGTTGCTTGCGGATGCGGTGAGGCGTTTGCGGGTTGCAGGTTCCATGTTGAAGGTTGAAAGTCCCGCCGCTCAACCTTCAAACTTTCAAACCTTCAACCTTCAACCGATGTCCATGCCCGTCAACGTAGACCTCCCCCTCGCCGTCGGAATCCCTGCCGAGTACATCCCCGATCAGGATCTACGTTTGCGGCTGTATCGTCGCATCGCAGACTTGCGCGACGAGACCGAAATCGACGCGCTGGCTTCCGAGTTCAAAGATCGCTTCGGTGAATTGCCCGAAATGACCGCGAATCTGTTTTACCAGATGCGAGTCAAATTACGAGCCGAGAAGGCGGGTCTGTCCTCCATCAACTGGGAAAGCGGACAGATCGTCTTGCGTTATCCAACTCCCACAAACGGCACAGAACCCAAACGCCTCGCCGACCTGGGCGCAGGCATCCGCGGCGGCAAGTCCGCGTATTGGTGTTCGTTTGGGGAGCCGTGGGAGGGGAAGTTGTTGGAGGTGTTGGGGAAGGTAGTTTAACGGTTCGCGTTACCTGCGTGTGGGCGGGCTTGGATTCCGCTTGAGAGCAGGGAAAACCCGAAGCCAGAAAAATGCCCGAAAATAGCGCAGAATCCCACACGTAGGTGCACGCTTTGTTGGGCTACGGTTTTACCTTTCAGATTTTCATTGTGTCGTGATTAAGACATGAATTTCGTTTAAGATGTAGAGCCATGCGTCATTACGGCGCATCCAGCCATCGCCCGTTAAGTATATATCTTTTGGGGATTCTAATCCACGATTCGGTAAATCATGAACAGAACGCCATACGTTAACTAAGGGCAAATCGTAGTCATAAGCAACTTGTGCAATCGCCTGGTTGAGTTTCCAATCTCCTTCAATGTTATCTGCTTTCGTCGCAAGAATAGGAAGTGCGCCTGTTTCTAATACGCGGTCAACGACAACACGAAGATACTTTTCAAAACTTATCTCGCCATTCGGTTTCCAATTTGTTCCCATCGCAATTAATACAAATGCAGGACGTCGAGTCCGTAACTCACAATCTAAAGGAGTTTCATTCCTTTCACATTGCGTATGTCCAGCCGCTAAACCAAACATAGGGTTCAGGATAGAGTTGATTCCTAATCCATTGGCTGCGGTGGCACTTTCGCTCATCATGCTTTCAGAAAACCAGCTTACAGTTTCGCTATATCCATCTGGTATTGCATATTTGCCATTGGCAAACCCTCCAAGAAATGTCTTAGAAGTCATTTGACAATCTCCAACTTTGCTGAAAGTATGAAAGTCAAGATTAGGATTATTGATTGCTTTTATAACAATTTCCTGTGCCTTGTATGAAAGTGATGGATTTACAGCCCACTCTCTCCAATAGACGTTATCGGAAATAATATTTTGGTCATCGTTTCAAAGGTTTCTTTCTGTGATCGACGCGGAAATTATGCAATCCACAAGCCAGTATCATTACCAAATCAGAAAAACCGTCTTTTGTATTCCTCAAAATATCTTTTACAGTTCGAGAGCGCTTGATACCAGAAATTGCATGTTCAACTTTGACACAAACTTTGGACAGCTTGCGATTATTTTCTTTCTCTTTCTCGGTCAAATCTTGCTTGCGAGGCTTTTTTTCGGCTGATATGTTTTTCGGACTTTAGGTTCATAGCCTTGAAAACCAGTGTCTTTATGCAGTGCGATGTGGGTTGGATATGAAATCTTCTCACTGTCTGCAATCTTCTTGTCATGTGTTTTGCCAGGATATGTTTTACTGAGAAAAGATACTCGCTTTTTCTTGACAGTGGCAATAATCACGTTCTTGTCTGTATGGGCTTTTTTCTTGCCGCTATAGTGTAAAGCCTGTTTTTCGCTCTGTTTTGGGCGTTGACGGCGTCTTTCGGTACCATCAATGATTGAATTCTCTGCATCTTTCCGATTTTGCTCTTTGGACTTGAATTCCTTTGGGTCGCGCTCTGGCATAACGCCCAAATCGTCCAAGGCTTGTTTCAAGATCGGCAGAAGTTCATGAATCCATTCGTTGGCTTGCGATTGTCCCATCCCAAACAATTCGCCCATGATCGACTGCAATGGATAGGACTTCTGATAAACTAATGCGAACAACAATTTCTGCTCAATCCGATCCAGTGAACTCTTGCGACCTGCGCCTGCTTTCCTTTTTCTAATATTTCCAGCCTTTGTCTTTTTGACTGGATACTTTTTTAGATACGCTTTCTCAAAAGCAGGCAGCAAATCTTCAAACTCGGCGACCGTCAAACTTGTCTGTGACAGGAACTTTCTAGGTTGTGTCTTCAGTTCTTCGTAGATAAACATTTGCCTATCATAACCCTATTTCCGATAACGTCTAATAATAAGCAGTTATACGGGTATCGGGTGTAGGAGTAAACGGGTTTGTAGGCGTGGAAATAACTGTGGCGGTGGGAGAAGAAATTTGAACAGGCATAAACGTTTCGCTTGGAATTATTCCAATCGTTGATGTGGGAAAAGAAGTTTGTGTAACTTGATTTTCCATATTATTTGAAATTGCCGGTTTATAAGAACTAATCAAAGAAATTGTTACAAAGATTGCGGATGTTAGAACAAGCCAAATATTCGATTGTTTCCTCTGTCTCATGCTTAACGCTTTCCGTTAAGCGCTTCCTTCTCTTACTCAGATTTAGAAGAAAGCGCCAACGAGGCTATCGAAAAACCTTTTGTTTGAAAAAATTTCACAAGAATACTCAAAAATCGCCAAAATATCGTTTAGAACACAAAAAACAAGGCGCTTTTCAATGTTTTTACCCCCTTTTTCAAAAGTCAGTTTTTGAAAAGGGACTTTTTCGACAGTTTCAACGGTTTACGTTACCTGTGTGTGGGCGGGGGAGTGACTGAACCAACGAAGCCGTGATATTTGCACAATTCTACATTAGAACG
>BQMV01000366.1 GCA_022181005.1 Anaerolineaceae bacterium
TTAATACTGTTGTGTTCGTTGAGGAAGCCCAAAATGTCTTGTCGGAAGAGTTCGTCAGATCAAATGCTAACCCGTTTGTTAGAGTTGCAAAAGAAGGAAGAAAGTTTGGTTTAGGCCTGATTGCTGTAACGCAAAGACCCTCGGCAATTTCAGATGAGATTCGCACTCAAGCAGAAAACTTTTTTGCTTTTCATATGGGAAATGCAGACGACATTAGAGCTTTAACAAAATCAAACATAAATTTTGACGGCGTAATTGCAAATTTTATTCAAAGAGAGACCATTCCTGGAAATCTTTACATGGTATCTTCTGATCAAGCCTTTGCCCTACCAATTCGAGTAAACGAGTTTGAAAAGTTGGTTCAGAATAAAATTTACAGAGACTCAAGGTTCATGAAGTAAAGTTCACAGTCATGGCTGTACAAAAAAAACGCATTCGAGAAAAAATCCTTGCTAACTTAGCGAGCTATGGCGTTCAGTGGAATGAAACTGAGGGCAAAATTAGCGTATCTAATTTTAGAGAGACACAAGCTAAACTTGCCAGTCAAACCAATCCGAAGCAAGATTTATTTTTTGAGAAGGTAAAAAAGTACCTTGCCATTCCTGAGGAAATTTACATACTCAAAATTAAGCCATATCTTGTCTTGGTCGACCAAAGCGAAGAACATAAACGTATTTGGTCTTATGCAACGGGATTTTGGTCCATTCCAGTAACAACAGGATACGGAAGAAGGCTAAGGTATTTTGTCTTTGACGAGCAGAACGACAAATTAATTGGAATTGTGGGTCTCGCAGATCCCGTTATAGGTTTGGAAATGCGAGATGCCAAGTCAATTGATTGGACTAAAGAACAAAAACTCGAACGACTTTACAACTGCATGACCGCCTATATTCTAGGTGCTGTTCCACCCTATAATCGGATTCTAGGTGGGAAACTTGTCGCATTAACCGTGATGTTTCCACAGGTTCGTAAATGGTTTTACGATAAATACAAAAATTCAAAATCCATCATCACCAACGTTCAAAAGAAACCGCATTTAGTTTACGTTGACACAATGGGGGCTTTTGGTAAATCGTCGATTTATACCAAGCTTTTCAATTGGGATTTTATTGGCTATACCAAAGGAAAAAGCCATATTCACATTACCGCAAATGGAAGTTGGGAATTAATAAAGAAAGTTGTTTCACCTAAGGATTTCAAAACCTACAAATATGGTCAGGGTCCAAACTGGAAAATGAGGATTCTTGGGAAAGGCTTGCGTGAGCTTGGTCTTTCAGATGAGATGATGAGCATTGGTTGGCAGAGAGGGTATTATCGTTGTACGTTGGCTGAAAACTGGAAAGAATACCTGCAAGGCAAAGTCAATAGAGTCAAATGGAAGCAGTTTGATAAAGGTAAATTAGTCGACCATTGGAAAGAACGGTGGGTATTGCCAAGACTTAACGACTTACAAGAAAAACTCTTTAACGAAGTTTAATTTCAAAACAGGTACACAAGCCACGTATCTACTTGTGTACCTGTTTCCTTGTGTACCTGTTTCCTTGTCTACCTCCCCTACTCCCTAAAAATCCTCACACTATCTTGAAGCCATCGTCCCTTGTGGGATTTTGGTTGCTTTCAAAATAAGGCGCAAGGCTTCGTTCACAGCTTCATCGTTGGGGAAAGCCTTGGCGATCTCTGGCTCTAACACAACGACATTGCTTCCGATCCTGCGTTTCGGGTCGAAACGTCCGCGAGGCAAGACGGTCATTTTCGAAAGGTCATATTCCTTTCGCAGTTCGTAATCACTCTGTTTCTTCGTAGAATTTTTCTTCATGTTTCGTCGCCTTTCTGGCGCTGATAATGCAAAAAATTCTCCAATCCTCTAATTCTCTATCTCTTCACTCCCTAAAAATCCTCACATGCCGCCTCGGCTCTTTCCCATACGAGTGACTCACCAACTCAGCGCTGCGCGCCATTTCGTGTTGGAGGCGTCTTACGAGCGACGGACCTGGGGGCAAATCTACCCAGCGTTCGCCGTTGAGGACGGCTGAGATAGCTTGCTGCGTTTCATAACGGGTATCTTCCATGTTGTCGCGAGTAGGTGCGGCGTTGAGGTTATAGAGATCGCTGAGGAACTGCTCCACTTGCGCGACGGTGTTGGCGCGCAGAACATAGATCGGCGTACCGCGTTGCTCGGCTTCCATCACGGTCTGCTGGCGGTTGCGATAATACGTCCGCAGGGTGACGAGCGCGTCGGCTTCGCTCACATCGCGCACGACGACGGCTGGCACGCCGAGTCGCTTGGCGGCTTGTTGCAGTCGATTCTTCGCGACGCCATACGCGTACACGCGCACAGTCTGCAACGCGGCTCCGATAGCGGGAGTCGCTTGAGGCGTGGGTGAAGCCTCCGCTGTTGAAGCAGACCGAAGTCCGCGACGAGGCGTTTTCACATCCGCTTTCGGCTTTGCAGGCGGCGCGGATTTCTCGATCTGGATTTTTCCCTCGGCGTCGCGCATCCGCACTTCGGGAGGCAGGGGCGCGTCGCGCAAGAGCGAATCCACAGAGGACATGATGTCGGTGTGGACCGCAAAACGATCGCGATGCTGGATCTCGATCAGGACGTCGAACGTGGGCGGAGCGCGTCTTTCGAGGACCGTTTTCTGGGTGCCCCTGCGACGCGCTTCCTCGTCTGACAGCGTGACCGCTTCGATGCCGCCGACGAGATCGCTGAGGGTTGGGTTGAGGAGGAGGTTGTCGAGCGTTTGACCGTGCGCCGTGCCGATGAGTTGCACGCCGCGTTCGGCGATGGTGCGCGCCGCGAGGGCTTCGAGTTCGCGCCCGATCTCGTCGATGACGATGACTTCGGGATTGTGATTCTCGACCGCTTCGATCATCACCTCGTGCTGGTGCGTCGGCACTTTGACTTGCATCCGCCGCGCCTTACCAACGGCGGGATGCGGCACATCGCCGTCGCCGCCGATCTCGTTGGAGGTGTCTACGATGATGACGCGTTTATTTTCCGCAAGGATGCGCGCGGACTCGCGAAGCAAAGTCGTTTTGCCAACGCCAGGTCTTCCGAGAATGAGCACAGACTTGCCCGTCTCGATGATGTCTTGAATGATGTCCACTGTGCCGTAGACGGCGCGACCCACGCGGAGAGTTAATCCCACCACCGCGCCGCGTCGGTTGCGGATGGCGGAGATGCGATGGAGAGTCCGCTCGATGCCTGCGCGATTGTCAGCGTCAAAGGTTCCGACACGTTCGACAACGTGATCGAGTTCGGCGCGCGTCAGTTCCACGTTTGAAAGCGCCGTTTCTTCGTCTACGAAGCGCGCCGTAGGAAGACGCCCAAGGTCGAGGATGACTTCGAGCAACAAGTCGGTATGATTAATTTGCTCCATCGCATGGCGGATGTTAGCGGGAAGCACGTCGAGGAGGGCGTCGAGGTCGTCGGTGATTTTTAGTTGGGTCATGGTCTGAGTTTCAGGGGTCACGTTTCAGGCTTGTCCTGTATATCGAAGGGCTTCAAGTTGCGATGCGTGACGGAAAAAATCGGTTAGAGAGGCAACGAATTTTAGGGCGGAGAAGTTTTCCGCCTGTTTGGTATGACTATTATACAAGGAATACTGAAATCCCCGCGTGATAGGTTCGATTCAGATAAAAACGCCTTGCGAGGATTTCCATCGCAAGGCTTGGCTTTAGACAAATTCAGCAACAGCAACACTCCGCCGTTTGGCGAAATTCTTGCGATGGGTTTTGATTCGCTCGATTTCGTGCAATGTTTCCGCTGTGAGGTAACTTTCTCCACAATGAGGACAGGATACAACAGGCACGTTTTCAATGACGAGCAAATTCTCGCCCTTTCCATAACTGCGCGTCACATAACGGATGCGAGCGCCTTCCTTTCCACAAATATCACAAATCATGGTTTACTCTCAAACAATTATAACGCGTCGAAATCATAAATGGGACGCAGATAAACGCTGACCCACGCTGTTCTAAAAATGAAAAATCTGCGTTCTCTGCGTTTAACAGCGTCCAACGTAATTTACTTCTTCCCCTCAACTCGACTCACCCGCGAGGGCTGAACACTCACTCCCTTCGGCACAGCGGATGCGGGCAAGCCTTCCTTCACCAGCCGCGCGAGGTGTTTTACCATCACCGCTTGACGAGGTCCCGATTTTGCGCCCAAGTCTGCAAGCACAGGTTCGAGCCACGCCTGATATGATCGAACGCAAATATATATGGGATGGTTTCTTCGGTCGGGCAGATTGCCGATTAACGCTGCAAGTTTTGCGCCGACGCGATTGGCTTCGGGGTGAATTAGCGGCGTTAGAACGATGCCGCGCGCGCCATGAGTTATGTTGACATAACATTTCGGTCCATCATTATTCATCCATCCCAGTGAAGTCTGCGGCGGCGATTCGATGGGCTGCAAAAGAGGCGGCACAATTTGATAATAAAGACTCAACGCTGCGGGAAGATGCGCGGACTGCGTGCGCATCCACGTTTCGAGTTCGCCGGCGCTCCGCTCGGCGCGAATCGCGTCTGAAACATTCCACATCCTCTGCCAAGCGTAGACGGAGAAGCCCGATTTTCGCAACGGCGGGAACGCGTCGCTGACCTCGTCCACTTCCGCAAGCACATGAAACGCGCCCCATGCCCCCGCCTGAGCGGATAGATTTTCGATTAATGCAGGCAATTCGGGGTGGGTTAAATTCGACGACGGCGCAAGATACTGCATTTTTGCAAAAGTGTCCGCCTGTGAATGGGCGATTCCCCCCAAGACCGGGTCGCGTTCGCCGTTTGCGATCGCGCCGTAAATATGCCGCGCAGGATTCATGTGCGCGAGCAGCCGCGCTGTATCAAGCGGGTTGCCGCGCGTCAAAATGCGAGTCGTGTCCAACCCTATCGCCTCGCTGCGAAAGCGGTAGATATGAGGCAGGTCTAACAAAACGAGCGGGCGAATAGCCATACGATATTATGATTGTGCTTTTTCGCTCCCGGTTGTAGATTTATTCCTGAAATTCAGCAATTGTTGATATACGCCCGAGAGCGTCTGTCCTTCGCGCGAGAGTCCAATTGCGCCCACAACGATGCTGTTGATGTAATTATACAACCGCATGGCTAATGCGGCGGCAAACGCCGTCGATTCGTCAGGGATGAAGCGCGTGAGGGCGAACACGATCGCGCCTTCGAATGTCCCTAGCGCGCCCGGTGCCGAAGGGATGGCTCCGCCAAACGCTGCCATTCCCAAGCCGAACATCGCCCAGATCGCGTTTGCCTGCGGGAAGAACGCGCGGATGATGAGGTAATACGCGACGATGGCGATCCCCCAGTTGACCGTCATCCAAAATAAAAATTTGACGAAGAGCCAGCCGTCGTTCAGCACGCTCAAGCCGGAGAAAAATGATTCGAGGAAACTGCCGCCGAGTTTTTGTAAGCGCGGGAAACGCGCAGTGAGTTTGTGAAATAGATCGAGAGCCCATTTGTTGTTGCGCGCCAGAATGAACATCATTGCGAAGCCAACCAGCACGAGGCCGCCCATGAGGTAGGCTGTGCGTCCGCTGCCTTCCGCGCCGACGACGAACGGAAGGACGGAAAGAAAAATGATAGCGGTGTAGATCAAGTCCATGGTGCGTTCGATGACGATGGTGGGAAGAATTTCCATGAAGGTCAGCGATGTTTTGCGGCTGAGCAAGAACGCGCGACCGATTTCGCCGAGGCGGAAAGGGAGGAAGTTATTTAATAAGTATCCTTCACCCACTGTCCAAAACACATCGCTGAACGAGGCGCGATTTTGCAAAAGAGTTCGCCACACCTGAGTACGGACTGCCATCCACAAAAAGCCGATCACAAGCGCGATGCCGAAATACATATAATTCGCGTTGCGAAGCGCGTCTACCATCTTGGGCAGATCAACAAAGTAGAGGATCGCGGCGATCAAGCCGAGGCTGATGATGACGCCGGGGAGCCAGCGTTTTGCGTCTTTCAAAAATTATTCCTCATTCAGCTTTAACACTGCCATGAACGCTTCTTGCGGGATTTCGACGTTGCCAACCATCTTCAAGCGTTTCTTGCCCTTCTTCTGTTTTTCGAGCAGTTTCTTCTTGCGGCTAATGTCGCCGCCGTAGCATTTCGCCAGCACGTCTTTGCGCGTGGCTTTGACGTTGGCGCGCGAGATGATGCGTCCGCCCGAGGAGGCTTGCACCGCCACATCATACAGTTGACGGGGGATCAAGTCTTTCAGTTTTGTGATGAGGCGTTGACCTTTGTGGTACGCGTCCTTTTGATGGACGATGGTCGCGAGCGCGTCGAGAGGTTCGCCGTTGACGAGGATCTCCAACTTCTGCAATTCGTCGGGACGGTATTCAAGGAATTGATAATCTAATGAGGCATAGCCTTTCGTGCGCGATTTCAAGTCGTCGAAGAAATCAACGATAATTTCCGAGAGCGGAATTTCAAAATTAAGTTGCACGCGATGCGGCGCAGGATATTCCTGTTGCTTGAAAATGCCGCGCCGTTTGGTGACGATATCCATGATGGGACCGTAATAATCGGTGGGCGTGATGATCTCGATGGTCATCCACGGCTCGCGCACTTCGACGATCTTCGATTCATCAGGCAGTTCGGCGGGCGAATCAACAGGAATAGTTTCATTATCGATCAACAGCACTTGATATTCCACCGACGGCGCGGTAAACAACACATCGAGATCGTATTCGCGTTCGATGCGTTCCTGAATAATCTCCATGTGAAAGAGACCGAGGAAGCCCGCGCGGAATCCGAACCCGAGCGCTTGCGACGTTTCAGGTTGATACGTCAGCGCGGCGTCGTTGAGTTGCAGTTTTTCGAGCGAGTCGCGCAATTCAGGGTAATCGTCCGCCTCCACAGGATAAATCCCTGCGAAGACCATCGGCTTTGGGGTCTGGTATCCGGGCAGAGGATCTGAAGCAGGCTGAGCGGCGCGCGTGATCGTATCTCCCACGCGGCATTCATGCACGGTTTTGAATCCCGTCGCAACGTAGCCTACTTCTCCCGCTCCGAGCGAATCGGTGGGTTTCATGTTCGGCGCAAAAATTCCAATTTCAACTGGGCGCATATCTTTGTGCGTCGAAAACATCCGCAATACATCGTTAGAATTGAACGAGCCCTCGACCACGCGGATGTAGGCGATGACGCCCTTGTACGAGTCGTAATGTGAATCGAAGACCAGCGCGCGCAGAGGCGAGTCGTCCAAATCTTTCGGCGGCGGGACTCGCGTCACGATCGCCTCGAGGATTTGATCCACGTTGACGCCCTCTTTCGCCGAAACGCGCAACACCGCCTCAGGTTCGACGCCTAGTAGGCTGCCGATATCCTCAGCCACTTCGTCGGGACGGGCGGAGGGCAGATCAATTTTGTTAATGACGGGGATGATCGTGAGGTCGGCGTCGAGCGCCTGATAAAGATTCGCCAGCGTCTGCGCTTCGATGCCCTGTGTGGCATCCACGACAAGCACCGCGCCTTCACACGCCTTGAGCGCGCGGCTGACCTCGTACCCGAAGTCCACGTGACCTGGCGTGTCGATCAGATTGATCTCATACTTTTGATTGTCTTTCGCGGTGTAATACATCCGCACCGCCGAGGCTTTGATCGTGACGCCTTTTTCGCGTTCGAGATCCATGCTGTCGAGCACCTGCTCGGTCATCTCGCGTTCCGAGATCGCGCCTGTCAGTTGCAACAAGCGGTCGGCAAGCGTGGATTTTCCATGGTCAACATGGGCGATGATGCAGAAGTTACGGATGTGGTCGGTCATACTGCTTTTAGAAGGTTATCTCTTCTTT
>BQMV01000367.1 GCA_022181005.1 Anaerolineaceae bacterium
AGGCATAAACCAAAATTACACCGTCACGCCCTTCTTTGTCAATCCTTTTATGCACCAAAGCCGCAGTTGACTTTCGTTTGGTTGAATTTCAAACTTACGCGGTTCGCGTTGCTCCACGAGCAGACTGCCGTCGAGTTTGCGATAGACGGGAATCAGAACGGGATAACTTGCAAGCGCGGAGGCATTAACGTCCAGCGCCAGTTCCACGCCTGCTTCTTTTTCCTTTTCATCCGCCAACCCCTCAAAGATGGTCGCAAGGGCTTCGCGTTTTGTGCCAAAAATAAAGAGCGATTGCACGGCGGAAAGGAACGGCTTTGCCTGTTGAAAAAGAAAGTCGTCCACTTCTTTGGCGTTGTGAAGATTTTCCAATCGTTTGCGCTTGCCTTTCAGCGGTTCGATGCGCACGCCGCGCCCGACCGACTGTAAAACAAATTTTCGCGCTTCACTACCTGTGCCGATATTGATAAAGGTGATGACGTTGGGACGGTTGGAGTCCCAGCCTTCGTAGAAACTGCGCGAACCCATCAAGAGATTGATTTCGCTGTCTTCCTCATTCAGGCGCGAGAAGAAACTCTCATCTTCAAAACCTTTGACGATTTCATACCCTGCCAAAAAATCTTTGAGCCATTCGGTGGTCTGACCAATTTTGATCAGCGCAAACGGCGCGGCGGAGGTTTTCAGTTTGAAAGCGAGTTCCTTGTCGTTGGAAGGACGCACTAAAATTTCAAGTTCGCCTTTGCTTTCGGCGTTGAAGATGTATTTGTAAACATCTTTTAGCGTCAGACTATTCAATAAAGATTGGTCAAGCGCAAAGGTTTTGCCTTCATACAACCATTCAGGTTCAGATTCAAGTTCGGCTTTGAGCGCGGACTTTGCGGCGCTGAACGCTTGTGACGAAATCTCGCCCCTGCCGATGCGTTCCAACTCGCGGAAGAACAGTTTCAGGTCGGCTTCGTCAGTGTTGACGCTGTTGACGAGGGCAAGCAAAAGCGGGCGGTAAAAAAGAGGCGCGCTTGTCGCGTCGCAAAGCTGTTCGCGCGACTTCGCAATGTATGCCAAAGTCAAAAGCGATTGCAATACGATGCGCTGTTTCTCCTCGTTGGAGAAATCTTCCTTATCCTTGAAAGCGCGGTTTTCCTGTTTGAGCAGGCTGATGTGTTTGCCGTAGCCTTTTTCGATGAAGCTGGCGAGGTTGAATTCGGCGGCGGTGGTTTTGATGTCGCGCGGGTCGGTGAAGGTGGCGGAGAAATTGAACAGGAAACCGTTGCGGCTGAGGATGTTGTAGATGTGCTGGCGTTTGGAATCTTCCTTATCGCCTTTGTGCGCTTCATCGAGCAGGAGATACCAGTTGCCGTTGTTTTCGTAATTGTGAAAATCAACGATGCGCTCTTTTTGCTCGTCGCTCAAATTGTCGGAGCGATAATAGAAGACGGTCAATTCCTGCGAGCCGAACATGCGACTCGCGCCGCGTTTGACTTCGGGATATTCTTTCAATTCGCGCAGTTGAATATGCGGAGTTTTGCCCGCCGCGTTGAAGTCGTTGACGTGGTCGCGCAATTGTTTCAGCAGGTCTTCACGATGCGTTAACACCATCACGTCGCGCGCGGGGATTTCGCCGCGTTGCATGAGCGTGTAAAGCAGTTCGAGCATTTTGACGATGACCAGCGTTTTGCCCGAGCCTGTCGCCATCCAAAAACCCATGCGGTTGATGATATTGAAAAATGGGAATTGGTAATTAGTAATTGCGTAGTAAGGCGACAATAGCGAGAGAAGGTCGCGCTTTTTGGGCGGGATCATTATCGGGTCGAGTTCAATACCATTGTCCGCGTACCATTGAAAGAAGCGTTGTTTCAGCATGTCATTGCGAGCCGAAGGCGAAGCAATCCCCTGTTCGGGGACTTTCTCCTTATGCGAAGAGACTGCTTCGCTGTCGCTCGCAGCGACATCATCCTTATAGTATTTGTGCAATGCCTTGAGCGCATTTTGCAAAGCGGACTGTTGATACTCCCACAGGGATTTGGCGCGCGAGAAGGAGGCAAGGTCGAAGGTCGTCCAGGCGGGCGGGAGGTTTTCAAAGGGAATGTCGTTGAGCAGGTTATGTAGGTTTGCCATGTTTTCTCGATCTTCCTCTCCCTGAAAGGGAGAGGGCAGGGTGAGGGTCGCTTTCTAGAAATTACCCATCGCCTTTTTTATCTTTCGTAGGCGAAGCAAGGGGATTCAATATACTTTCAATCGTCCTTACAATCTCGTCCACTACGGCATGGATGTTATAGCGGACGTCATTATTGGCAAACCGAATCATTTTACAGCCAAGTTCTTCCAAAAATTCCGTGCGGGCTTTATCGTACTTTTCTTGCTCAGGTTCAAAATGGGATGCGCCATCTATTTCAATGCAAAGTTTTGCCTGCGCGCAGTAAAAATCAATAATGAAACGGTCAATTGGATGCTGGCGGCGAAATTTATATTTCAAGTTGCGGTTTCGCAGGACGCGCCAAAGCGTGGCTTCGGCTGGCGTTTGCGGATGACGCATTTCTCGCGCGCGTTCCAATAAGAGCGGGTAAATTCTATGACGCGTTTCCATAGTTGTTCGCAGACTCCTTCTCCCTAAAAGGGAGAGGGGACTCATCACCACCAAATCAACGGCTTGACGTCGTCCCAATCAGGCGCGGACAGGCTGGCGGTTGTGCCGTCTTGAAATTCGACGCTATCTTTCGTGATGCGCTTGATCCACTTGCCCGTAAGACAGGAGAGCGTTTCGGCGAGGTCAATCCCCTCATACAGGCGGCTCAGACTCACTTCAACCTGCTTCTGTTTCTTGTTCACTTTCAGCGCCTCGAGCATTTTTAGATCGCGCAGGAAGGCGTAACTGGCGTAGGCGTCTTGCGTGCCTTGAAACAAGGGCGCGTCTTCATAATGAGCCTTTTTCAGCGCGTCTTCGTATTGTTCCAATTCAAAGTATTTGACAAAATGCGAAATGCCCTGCCCGCCACCTGTTGCCCCCTCTCCCTTTGAGGGAGAGGGTTGGGGTGAGGGTAAAACCGCTTTCCCATCTTTCCACTTGCTCGAAAACGCCACCTTCTTGACCCTCGGCAGAATGACCGTGTTGAAATGCTCACCCATCTCCACCAGAATGTACTTGCGCTTGCCGCCATCGGCGCGGTTGAGATTCATCACCGCGTGCGCCGTTGTGCCTGAGCCACCGAAGAAATCTACTGTTGTTTCGCTCTTAGATACTGCTGCTCCAATTAAGGTTTCATATAACGAAACTGGATGACAATACGGAAACTCAAGCCCAAGTTCATCTACATCTGCTTTTCCTCGCTTCGCATTTGGAATAACAGATGAAATCTGTCTTTGGGATTCTTTTGTTAAATAAACTTTTCTTTGTGGTTGCGTAGTTTCGTCAATACCAAAGAGAATTTCATTCCTCTCTAAAAGCTCTTTGATTGTTTCTGGTGTTCTTGACCATCCATTTGATGGAGCAGGGCACGGCTTTTTTGTTTTCGGATGAGTAATAGGAAGGTGAAATTTAGGGTCTTTTCTGTATTCTGGCGCGCCCATTGCAACACCGCGATATACCCGCTCGTCATCTTCAATGAAACGGTAAGCACGTTCTCCGCCAGTGAAATTTGGATAACTTGTAATCCATTTTGAAAATTCTTCTCTTGCTTTATCCAATTTCCCTTTATTTTTATCTATCAGTTGATTTGCAGTTTCTAAAATCAATATTTGATTGTCGTTTTGAAGATATATCGTTTCGTTTGCTTGTGTATGCCAAAGAATATATTCATGTTGTGTTGCTATACCTTTTCGACCAAGCATTGGGTTTCTTTTGTCCCAAATAATAGTGCTAGCATTTGTCACAGGAAAGTTTTCAATCAAAAGTTGTAAACGCTCAAATTCATTCTCGTCAATATGGCATAAATAGGAACCATTTGTTGATAGCATTTCCATGCTTGAAGAAATACGATTCTCCATCATCGTCAACCAACTTGAATGTTGATATTTGTTGGTATAAAGAAAGCCACTGGTATCTGTGTTGTAAGGCGGGTCAATATGCACGCACTTCACCCGCTCCCGAAACTTCGGCAAAAGCGTATTGAGCGCCTGATAATTCTCGCTGTGAATCAGCCAGCCGTCCAAAGCGGCGTCTAAATCTTCAAAGAGCGCCAGAATATCGAGTTCAAGGTCTTTGAAATATTTCGTGTCCAGCGGCAGGTATTGATATTGCGGGTAACGCGCTTCGCCCACCACGTCTTTTTCCAAGATCAGGTCCAGTTTGAAAGTCTTATCCACCATGCCGAGTTCGATCCATTCGGCGATCTGGGATTTCATGCCTTTGTGCTTGAAAATCTTTTTGAGGAGAGACTCCCCTCTCCCTGTGGGAGAGGGGTTGGGGGTGAGGGCGGCGTCTGCTTTGTCCTTACCCTGACCCTCACCCCGTCCCTCTCCCTTTAAGGGAGAGGGGGACTCGGCGGCGCGTTCCCTCTCTCCCTGAGGGACGTGTGCCCGTAAGGGTAGAGGGGTTGGGGGTGAGAGTGGATTTATAAGTTTATCCAGCGTAATAATGTAATGACTGTTCAACGCAAACTTGGGCTTGTTCCAAATCTTCACCAACTCATCTTCAAACTGCGCGATGAAGTCAATGATCTTATAGGCGATCCCTTTGATGGCTTGCAATTGCTTCAAGCGCGTCTCGTCAAAGTCGCTTTCGCCTTTGAAAATATATTGATACATCCACAGGTCAAATTGTTCCTGCAAAAAGGCTTTGGCGTTCTTGTTGATGAAATAATCCACTTCGCTTTGCTTTTGGAACACCGCAAAAGCCTTTTCAAGCGTCCCTTCGTCGAGGGTCAAGCCTTTGTCTTTGACGGCTTTCACAATTTCGTCAATCTTGGTCTTGCGTCCCCGTTCTGAATAGCCAACGGTTAACGAAATCACGCCGCCCTTTACCGATTTGAATTCGTAGGTCAACTCGCGCTTTTCGTTCGAGCGTTTCAGTTCCATGCCTGAAACGTCAAAGAAGAACTTCTCGCCGTCCACTTCAACTTCCATGCTGTTGAAGAGTCGGTCCGTTTTGACGTAATACAGCATGTGCGTCTTCCAGAACAACATCACATCGCGGTCATCGGTATACACTTTCTCGTAAATATTGTGATGTTGCGCCGTGTTGCGGAAATAAATACTTCCGCTCTCGCTGAAATAATGCTGAAAGAAATCGTAGAGTTTATCGAACAACTCCTCGCGGAAACCCTTTGGGAAAGGCTTGCAAGCCGAATCAATGTCTTTCATCAAAACAGGAAACACGCCTTTTTCAAAGTAACTGGCTTTGATCTTCATCAGGTTGATGTAACCCGAATCGCCTTCCACTTTTGCGCCGATGAAAATGGATTTGAGAGCGTCGAGAAATTGTTGTTCGTAGGTCATAAAGAGAATCCTGTTGGGAAATGAATTGAACTTACACCCTCAACGCCTCCCACCCCGCGTACTTTGCCGTATCGCCCAACTCCGCTTCGATGCGCAGGAGTTGATTGTATTTCGCCACGCGGTCGGAGCGTGCAGGCGCGCCTGTTTTGATCTGACCCGTGTTCAACGCGACCGCGAGATCGGCAATCGTCGTGTCTTCGGTCTCGCCCGAGCGGTGACTGGTCACTGCCCGCCAGCCAGCGCGATGGCAGGTTTCGACGGCTTCGATGGTTTCGGTCAGCGAGCCGATTTGATTCACTTTGACGAGCAACGCGTTGGCGGCATTCTCTTTGATGGCTTTGCGCACGCGTTCAGGATTCGTCACCAGCAAATCATCGCCGACGATCTGCACTTTATCGCCCATCGTCTTTACCATCAACTTCCACGAGTCCCAATCGTCTTGCGCGAGTCCGTCTTCGATGGAAACGATGGGATAGTCCTTCACCCACTTCGCCCAAAACTCGACCATTTGCTCGCCTGTGAGTTTCTTCCCTTCTTTGCGAAGGTTGTATGTTTTTGTGTCTTCTTCGTACAGTTCCGATGCGGCGGGGTCTAACGCAATAGCCACATCTTTTCCGCGCCCCGCTTTGAAGCCAGCCTTTTCGATTGCTGCGAGAACCGCCTCAACAGCATCATCGTTGGCTTTGAACGACGGGGCGTATCCGCCCTCATCGCCGACGAGAGTCGCGAATCCTTTTTCTTTCAGCACCGATTTCAACGCGTGATAAATCTCCGCGCCCCAGCGCAGTCCCTCTGAAAAGGTCGGCGCGCCGAACGGCATCACCATGAACTCCTGCATGTCGGTGGATTGCCACGCCGTATGCGCGCCGCCGTTCAGGATGTTCAACATCGGCACAGGCAGGATGTGCGCGTACACGCCGCCGAGATAACGATACAACGGCAGACCGTACGAATTCGCCGCCGCTTTCGCCACCGCCAGGCTGACTCCCAGAATGGCGTTCGCTCCCAATTTTGATTTGTTCGCAGTTCCGTCGAGATTTAACAACTCGGTATCAATCGCCTTTTGTTCCGACGCGTCCCAGCCGAACAATGCGTCCGCGATCACGCCATTGACGTTTGCCACGGCTTTCGTCACGCCTTTGCCGCCATAACGCTTCTTATCGCCGTCGCGCATCTCCAGCGCCTCATGCTCGCCCGTGGATGCCCCCGACGGCACCGCCGCGCGTCCCCACGAACCGTCTGCCAGCGTCACTTCCACTTCCACGGTTGGGTTGCCGCGTGAATCTAATATTTCAAGCGCCGAGATGCTTTCGATGATCGTGTCCATGTGTCTCTCCAAAATATTTTATTGCGATAATGTCGTCTGAACGCGTTGTAAGTATAATCTACTATCAGCATGAAAAACGCCGATCCGCGCTTGAATAAGCGTAGATCGGCGTTTATTTTCATGAGCGCGCGCGTTGCAGGTTACTTCTTGCGGCTCTTTGTCGCAGCTTTCTTTTTGACGGCTTTCTTTGCAACCGTCTTTTTGCCAACAGTCTTCTTGACCGTCGCCGGCTTCTTTTTCTTGACGGTTTTCTTAGCCGCCGGCTTCTGCGGGCGATGCTTCAACGCCGCGTGAGCCGCCGCGAGGCGTGCCACCGGCACGCGGAACGGCGAGCAGGAAACGTAGTTATTGCCGATGATGTGGCACCACTCGATCGAGTCGGGAGATCGGAAGAGCACACGTCTGAACTCCAGTCACGTGGCCTTATCTCGTATGCCGTCTTCTGCTTGAAAAAAAAAAAAAAACAAATAACTAGGTGGTCACATT
>BQMV01000368.1 GCA_022181005.1 Anaerolineaceae bacterium
CTTTAAGTACAGGCGCACCGGGTCGGCGATAAGTTCGGAAGTGAGCGAGAAATCGCGCAGCGCACCCCCCGCCTCTTTCATCTGCCGCTGGTCAGGCGGTGGAATCCGCTTTTTTTGCTTCATATTTCCGCCAGCCGCAATCCTAGGTTCGTTACGCATTACGGCGATCCGCCCGCCGTTTTCTTCGCTATCGCTTTGCAGACAGCGAACGCCCAAATTCATCCAACGCGCGTTTGAAGCGCGTTAGGTTTAACACCTCCGCTTGATAAATAGTCACGCTGTCTACATCGCCGCTATCTTGCGCTTCTCTTTGAAGGTGTTGGCGCAACGCCAGCATTTCGCTGGTGGCGTCTTCTCTCATTCGCTTAATGCTTCTCAACAATTCCTCAACAAGCCTATCATCCAACGAAGCAACCGTTTCGAGTTGAGCGAGCAATGTCTGCGAAGTCTCTTGCAGCGTCTCAGGGATCGCGCTCACCGCAAAAGCGCGCGGGTCAACCCGATCTTGCACAAGCGCGTCTCGAATCGCATGAAACACGATCTGGTAATCCGTATGATCAAAATCATCGGCGCCGAGCGGCGACAAATGCCCCTCCTCCAAACGACGATCTACCTTATACAGCAATTCGGGTTTTTGCAACAAGGCGCCGATCAAATACTCTTCCGCTTTTTTACTGGAAACAATGGACAAGACCGCTTGAGGCTTCTTCGCCTCAATGCCTCTCTCAACTTGTCGCGGTCGCCTCACACGCGGACCTCGCACCGGCGCGCCAATCAATGCGCTTTCGTCCACCCGCAACATGCGCGCCAGCGCCTGGCGATAAGTATCGCGCTCCAGCGGCGTTCCCAGATCGTTAATCAACGGCAAAACCTGCGCCGCAATTTCGTTTTTAATTTTCGGGTCGTTCAAATCTTGCCCGACGGAAAGCGTCTCCATCACATGCGCGACAATAGGTTTCGCTGCCTCGATAATTCTTCCCCACTCTTCTTTATCCCGCGCCACGATTTCATCGGGATCGAGTTCATCGGGGATAGTCGCTACGCGCAAGTCGGCTTGTAGTCGAGCTTCGCTTCGGAGCAGACCATGCGCGTCGAAAGTCAACTCGCCTTCGCGATCCATAGCGGAGCGCGCTGCGTCGAGTCCGCGCAAGACGGCTTTTTGTCCCGCCGCATCGGGATCGAGCGCCAGCGTGATTCGGCGCGTGGAGCGCTTCAGCAAACGCAATTGATCTTCGGTTAGCGCGGTGCCCATCGGCGAGACGACGTTTTCGTAGCCCGCTTGATGCAACGCAATTACGTCAAAATAGCCTTCGACAATCACGGCTTGGTCGGCGGCGCGAATCGGTTTACGCGCTCTATCTAACCCATATAGCACGCGTCCTTTTGAGAAGATGGGCGTTTCGGGCGAATTCAAAAACTTAGGCACATCATCGGGATTCACAATGCGAGCGCCGAAACCCGCCATGCGTCCCTGCTCGTCGCGGATGGGAATCATAATGCGATGGCGAAAGCGATCAAACGAACGAGGCTGGAAAGTAGAGGCTTGAGATTCAGATTCGCGTACAGATAATAGACCCGAATCAATTAAGTCTTGCTCGGTGTAGCCGCGTTGGGTGAAATGGTTGAGGAGGTTATCGTAGCCCGCAGGCGCGTATCCCAGCCCGAATGTTTCGATGGTCGCGTCATTCAGTCCGCGTTTTTCATGGAGGTAATCGAGAATATTTTTGTTAGCGAACAAATGGCTGCGATAATAAATGATCGCATCTTCCAACAACTTGCGGAGGTTTCCATACGCCTCTTTTTGTTCGGGCGATTCGCGCTGATATTCCTTGAGTTCCACGCCTGCGCGCTCGGCAAGTTTTTGCAGCGCTTCTTTGAAGTCCACGCCTTCGCGCTTCATCACAAACTTAAATATATCGCCGCCTTCATTGCATTGACCAAAGCAACGCCAGGTTCCCGACTCGGGCCAAACGACGAATGAGGGTGTGCGTTTGTTATCGTGAAACGGACAGAAGCCCGTGTAGTTCTTACCCGCATGACGCAGTTTAACGCCCGCCTCAGAGACGAGGTCAACGATATCTATACGAGATTTGATTTCATCTATCGTGGACATGAATAAAAGCGATCGTTTCTCTTAAAACCCATCCAGTTTGCTGAAATCCGCAACGCCCTTTGATTTTGAGACAATCTTTTGCAACAGCCCCAAACGGTTTTTCTTAACCGCTTCATCTTCCGCCATCACCAACACCTTATCAAAGAAAGCGTTGATGGCGGGAGTTAACTTCACGATCATTTTCAAAAACCCCTGCACAGAAAACGGCTGACTGCTAATGATTTTCACTTCCGCAAACAAATCTTTTTCCTCTTTTTCAACCAGCAATTTTTCATCTATTGGGAAAATCTGTTTTTGATCGCGGGTAATGCGCGCGCATCGCGCAAAGGCGGCAAGGATGGTCTGCCAATCGTCGCGGCTCGTCCACTCGGATAACTGATTCAACGACCAAACACAAGCGGCAGGGTTCTCGGATTGCTCCGCCAGAATCGCTTCGACCGCGTCGTGTTTGTAGCCCGTCTCTTTCAAGACGACCGATAAACGCCCTGTAATGAAATCCAAAACTTGCGCCTGCGTTTCGGCGCTGACTTCGATCGGTTGGAGCTGCGCGGATTTTTGAATCGCGTCGGATAAATTAAGTTGAACCTTATGCTCGATCAACGGCTGGACCAAGCCAATCGCGGCGCGACGCAAACCGAACGGGTCTTTCGTTCCCGTCGGCGCCAGCCCCGCCGCGAAGAGTCCCACCAGCGAATCGAGTCTGTCGGCAAGCGCGATTGCCAAACCAAACTTCGATTGCGGGACGGTTTGATATTGTTCCGCAATCGCCCGCGCCGTCTCTTGCGACTCGCCGCCGCGCAAAGCATATTCGCCGCCGATGATGCCTTGCAGCGAAGTCATCTCCGTCACCATCTGCGTGGCGAGATCGGCTTTCATCAAATAAGCGGCGCGCGCCAAAGTCTTGATTTCGTCCGCATCTTTAAATCCGAGTCTTGCGCCCACCTCCGCGCCGAGTTTCAAAATGCGATTCGATTTATCCAGCATCGAGCCGAGTTTGGCATGGAAGGTCAGCGCCGCCAATTTGGAGCGGAATTCCTCCAACGTATGTTTGAGGTCTTCGCGCACGAAAAAGTTTGCATCGGCGAAGCGCGCGTTGAGGACGTGTTCGTTGCCCTTGCGAACCGCGTCAATGCCGATGTCGTCGCCGTTGCGGATGGCGATGAAATGAGGCAAGAGAGTTCCATGTTCCACGTTCCACATTTCAGGTTGGTCATTAGACTTGGAACTTTTCTGGACGGGAAAGTATCGCTGATGTTTTTTCATCACCGAGATCAAAACATCGCGGGGCAATGCTAAAAATTCTTTATTAAAACTGCCCATCACGGCGGTCGGCATCTCGACCAGATTGGCGACTTCGTTGAGCAGACCGTCTTCGAGGAGGGCTTCGCCGCCCACAAGCGACGCGGCTTGATTGACATGTTCAATAATCGAATTTTTCCGTTCTTCTTTATCCAGCACAATTCCCGCTTCACGCATCGCGTCGAAATATTTATCCGCAGATGGGATTTTGATTTCGGGAGAGTCGTAGGGGCGAAGTCCGCGTGAGACATTGCCTGAAACCACGCCTGCATATTCAAACGGGATGACCATGTCGCCGAGCAATGCCACATACCAGCGAATCGGACGCGAGAATGAAACACCCGAGTCATTCCATCTCATTGATTTCTCAAATTTGATCTCTGCGATGAGTTTCGGTAAGGCTTCGGCTAAGACTTCGGGAGTCGGGCGTCCCTTTTGTTTGACTACGGCGAAAACATATTTACCCCCGTCCTGGTCGCGGACTTGGAGGTCTTCGACGTTGATTCCGTTTTTCTTTGCAAAGCCTTGCGCGGCGGGGGTGTACGTCAAACTTCCAGTTTGACCCGCAGACGAACTGGAAGTTTCAGACAAACTGGAAGTTTGTCGTACGATGGCTTTGTCTGCGGGCGGACCTTTGACGACCTCTTCACGGTCGGGCTGAGTCGGGGAGAGAGAGTCAATTGAAACAGTCAACCTGCGCGGGGTAGTAAAGATGCGGATGTCTTTATGGTCAAGATGAAATTCGTTGCAAAAATCCACGATTCGAGATTCGAGATACGCTTGGGCGGAATCCACATCGGAGGCAGGGAGTTCTTCAACTCCGATTTCAAGAATGAAGTTGGCAGGTTTGGTGGGGACTTCTCCCTCACCCTCCGCCCTCTCCCGCTGGGAGAGGGGACTCGTTTCCTTCAACAAGGGATATTCAAGCTCTTTACGTTGCGCCTCATAACCCTCCGCGACGGCTTTGGCGAGCGCGCGCATGCGACGGAAAAACGCCTGCCGTTCGGCGACGCTGATTGCGCCGCGCGTGTCGAGGATGTTGAAGCAATGCGAGCATTTCAAAACGTAATCGTGCGCGGGGAGGATTAAGCCCGCGGCGAGGCAGGCGTCGGCTTCGGCGGAGAAGAGATCGTACATC
Organism: Anaerolineaceae bacterium; assembly: GCA_022181005.1. Taxonomy (GTDB): domain Bacteria; phylum Chloroflexota; class Anaerolineae; order Anaerolineales; family Villigracilaceae; genus Defluviilinea. Next base: position 4,551 of record BQMV01000368.1, read on the forward strand.
TGACGGGCGCGCTCGACGTCGGCGATCTCGTAATAATATTTGGAGTGTTCGAACTCCTCGCGACGACGAATCTCGCCGTAGGTTACGTCCGCGCCGTAGGGTTCGCTCCAAATCTCTTTGGCGTTGTTGAGCGCGATGAGGATGCGTTCAAGCCCGTAGGTGATCTCGACCGAGACGGGGTTGAGCGTGACGCCGCCCATCTGCTGGAAGTAGGTGAACTGCGTGATTTCCTGACCATCCAACCAAACTTCCCAACCCAAACCCCACGCAGAGATAGCGGGCTGTTCCCAATTATCTTCGACGAAACGAATGTCATGCTGACGTGGGTCAATGCCTAAGGCTTTCAACGATTCAAGATACAACTCCTGCGGATTGCCCGTGTCGGGCTTGAGTATGACCTGAAATTGCGTGTGCAATTGAAAGCGATTCGGGTTTTCACCATAACGCCCATCGTCGGGGCGGACAGACGGCTCGACATAGGCGACGTTCCACGGTTCGGGTCCGAGCACGCGCAAGAAGGTGTTGGGATTCATCGTCCCTGCGCCGACTTGGGTGTAGTAGGGCTGGGTGATCAGGCATCCGTGCGATGCCCAGAAGGATTGGAGGTTGAGGATGATGGATTGGAAAGTGGAAGGCATGAGTTATCAGTGACCAGTGATCAGTTTTAGAGTGAGGGGATTATAACTGATGGAAAGACAATGGACGAATGACCGTTGACTGTGGTCTATCGTCCATTGTCTAAAATGCGCTTCATGCCCCTTCAAAGCAGCTCAAGACAAGCGGGAAGGTTGGTTCTGGTTTCGATGGATCTTGATCTACAACTTATGGGGCATCTTTGGCGCAACGAAAACCAACGGTAGCCCGGCCGTTATTCGTGTCCCGATTTACAGAGGAAATGTCAACACCGATAGCGTAAAACGAGCCGCCACGCGCCACGTGATGATCTCCTGAACTAGGTCCCAAAGGATTGGAAGAGGGGGAATTGGCATAATAGCTTGAATCGTACCAATCTGCCGTCCATTCTGAGACATTGCCTGCCATGTCGTACATGCCATATGGGCTTTTTCCGCTTTCATAACTGCCGACTTCGACTGTATTTATTGCGTTGAGGTCGTCGCCAACACAGCCCAAAGAATTGGCCTGATCGCAACTTCTTTGTTCACCCCACGGGTATATTCTACCATCCGTGCCGCGCGCGGCTTTTTCCCATTGGGCTTCGGTGGGCAGGCTCCCGCCGCGCCATTCGCAGTAGGTATTTGCCTGGTCCCAGTCCACGAAGATCATAGGATGGTTATCGTATTGCGAATCTGCGTAATAACTGTCAGGGTTGTAAAAAAGCGTTTTCTCCGGCGGGGTGCAAGCACCCGCCTCCACACAAACTTTGTAAGCGGCTTTGGTCACTTCGTAGATGTCCATATAGAAGGCATCAAGGTACACCTGATGAATCGGTTCTTCATCTTTGAAAAGATCTAATTGGCAATCGCTCCTAACTTTCTGACATTCAGCCAATGTATCTTCGGCTTTATTTCCCATCGTAAACTCACCCGCCGGCACGAGACGCATAGTTATGCCCTTTTCATCAATGAGTTCATCGGGGATAGGAGTAATTGTTGGCGAAGGTATGATAGTTGGCGTTGATGATGGGGCAGGAGTGTTTGTAATAGTGGGTGGCAACGATGTCACGGTAGGAACTACTGCGGGCGAAGCGCATGCGACCAGAAAGATCAACAAAACGAAGATGCTCTTTTTCATTACTTGACTCCTTTTGTAATCAGAAGATTTTGCTTTACGAGTCTCATAACCACGCGATTTCTATATGCATAGTTGAAAGAACCTATATTTCATTTGAGTCAGATATTTCAAAGGCTGGAAGTTTCTTCGCGTACTGCCGTGCGATGCCCAGAAGGATTGGAGGTTGAGGATGATGGATTGGAAGGAGGATTTTGGCATTTTGGATTCACGGTTTTGGATTTTGGATTCGGTGGTTGAGTAGGACGAAGTCAGTATCGAAACCAGCGGAGGAAATTATAACTTGAAAGAAGAAAGAAAAGACGATGGGCGAGAGGGGCTGTCGTCTTTGGATAAGCGGTTCGCGCGAGTGTGAAAGCGGATTGGGCTTCGATGGCCTTGGGATCTACACACTTGCTCATCCAACATCAGCATTAGATTTCTCTCATAATCGTCTCAAAAAAACTCGGACAGTATAATGAGCCTCATCAGAATCTGGTTTTGCCTGTAAGGAGAGTAGGAGTATGGCTCACAACGTGTCTACCAATCTGACCGAACACGAACTTCGTGTTCTCCGATTAGTTGCTCATGGATTAACGAACAGACAAATTGCCAGCTTTCTTAAGATTAAGGAAAGAACTATTGAATTTCATTTGAGTCAGATATTTCAAAGGC
>BQMV01000369.1 GCA_022181005.1 Anaerolineaceae bacterium
TTAACATGACAATCACTTTTTTACTTTGCCACCGTCAACACCACGCCATTCTGCGAGGGATCGTAGATCAACAAGCCTTCATCAATTTGATTCGACGGGATGCCCGCCTTGTCCACGCGCGCGACGACATCATCGTACGCTTGTTGATTGGGCAACTCGATGGTGAAGAAACGCAGACCCACCGCATCGGGCGGAGGCGGAGGCGCGCCGCGTCCCTGCCAGGTGTTGAGCCCGAGGTGGTGATGATATCCGCCCGCGGAAACGAACGCCATTTGAAAATCTTTCACGTTGCCCATCACATCGAAGCCGAGCACACCGTGATAGAAATCAATGGCTTCATCTACATTGCGCACATGTAAATGGACGTGACCGATTCGCGCGTCGGGCGGGATAGGCGCGTCCAACTTGTCGCCCTCCTTCAAGTGTTCGAACAACGCGTCCACATCGAGCGGTTCGCGCCCGTCGCTGAGAGAACCGTCTTTGCGGAGCGTGATGTATTTTCCATCTTTCATCGTCCATGTGCCGTCTTCAGGAGACTCAGCGTACAACTCGATGCCGTTGTGTTCAAGGTCGTCGAGATACGTGGTCTTCGTCATGATGTGATCGGTGGGTGAGTTGGGATATTTCAACGCGAACAGACGACCGACCGCGATCGCCAACTCGCGGCGATTCGGAAACAGATATGCGACGTGATACAACCCCGTCACGCCTCGATACTTCTTGACGTCTGCCTGCTCCACCAACCTCAGCATGTCTGCCCCTCCAGCGCCCAGCCCCGCTTTGCCGTTTTCCTTCCAATGCAGTTTGAACCCCATCGCCTGTTGATAGAAGGCGATCTGGTTGTCGAGATTCGCCACCGTGAGCGAAATATGCCCGATCTGTGTCTTCGGGTGGATCGAGAATTCGGTTTTTGTTTCCGTTTGCGGTTGGTTCATTTTTTCTCCAGCGCAATTGAGACGACTTCAGAATCTGCAAACTTTCGTCCGGCAAAAAAATCACACGGTTGCCGCCAAACGGTACACAGCGACCAAAATGGTGAAATCCGCCGCCATGTGACCCAGCGCAGGCGCGAGCAAGCCGCCGTCGTCCTCGCGCGCGATCTGCCTCCAGAACCAGCCTGCCAGAACAAGGACGGCAACCGCAAAGAGAATCCAAACCGCGTCAACTTTGTGAATCAATATCAGCGCATGGAAGCCCGCATAAAGAAAATCGGAAATATGCAAATGATTCGTCGCGCTTCCCCAATATCCGCGCCAGAAATATTCCTCGATGAACGGGTTGACCAATGCAAAATAAGCAATGAAAGGAATCCACGTTCGAGAGTTCAACCCCAACAATGCCAACTGCGCGGGCAAGTCGCTCGCAACGTTGAAAACATCCCACAGGAAAAATAGCGCAAAGCCGCTGCTCCCACAGAGCAAAAGACTCAACACGATCCATTTTTTATTTGAATTTTTGAAAAGTATGGAAAGCGGGATGTTCGGTCGAGCGATCAACAACGAGCCAATGATCGCCGCGTGAAATCCAAGCAACGCGCCCCACGCGCTATGAAAAACGAATAGCCCCAATCCCACCGCGAGATACGCCAGCGACGGCGCGATCCATTTCATGAAACTTGTGTGACGATCGTGTTCTTTGCGCCAGCAGACATTAATGCGGATGAAATATCGTCAGCCTTTTCCGCCTCGGCGAGCGCGATCATGTTCCCGCCGCGTCCTCCGCCGCTTAGTTTTGCCCCAGTTGCCCCAGCCTTTCGCGCCGCCTCGACCAACGCATCCAGTTCGGGCGAAGAGACCGTCATCTCTTGCAACAGCGCGTGATTTCGATTCATCAACTCGCCGAGCAGTCTCCAGTCTCCAGTCTCGATCTTTTCTTTCGCGGCTCTCGCAATCTCACCCACCTCATCAAACACACCCTCCCACTTCATCTTATCCGCCTCCCAAAGTTTCCTCACATCCGCAACGGATTCCTTCGTCGGCGCGGAGATGCCCGTGTCTGCAATGACGATGGTGAACGGCGTGCCGACTTTGAATGTTTCGATCGGTTGACCTTTGATAAAGTATACGGGCTTGGCGTATGTAACGACTGTATTATCAATCCCTGAAGGTGTGCCGTGATGAAGTTTTTCGATATCATAGGCGAAGGCGTTGACTTCTTCCTCTGTCATTGGGTAATTTAAATATGAAGATAAAGCGCGGAGGAGGGCAACCGTCACTGCCGCGCCTGAGCCAAGCCCCGAGGCGACGGGGATGGTGGAGGTGATGTTGATTTGGAGGTTTGGGAATTTACCCTCACCCCTCGCTTCGACTGCGCCTTCGCTATCGCTTCGGCTCCGCTCAGCGCGAGAAATACGAGAGATGAATAGAAAATTGTGGATGACTGAAGCAACTGGATGGTCGGAGGGAAGCGTGTTCAGGTCGGCGTGGAGGTTGATGCCGGGGGCGTGAATCAGGACGCCCGTCGAATCAGAACCGAGAATCTCCACATCCGCATGAACTTGCGTGACGGGAACCGCCAGCGCGGGACGTCCGTATACAACAGCGTGTTCGCCGAAGAGGATGATTTTGCCGGGCGCGGAGGCTGTGGTCATGTTGGACAAATTGCCAGTTTGTCCTACGAGAAATAAAAAATGATCAGCACGGTGAGCATCCACAACGCGACTGTGATTTGCAACGGACGGTCTTTGAGCGCCACTTCATCGGGCGCGCCGGCGGCGTGACCGGTTTGAATCAATTGCAAATAGCGGAAGATACCGTAGACCACGAAGGGAATCGTCAACATCATGCTGTGATTCGCCGGGAGATTCTCGGCGAAGAATGTGTACAGCGCATACGTGACGATGGTCATGCCCGAAACGATGGTGATGAACTGGTCGAGAAGCGGAAGGGTGTAACCGTCCAACACTTTGCGATGCGAGCCTGCGCCTTGTTCAAGCAGACTTATCTCGGCGCGTCGTTTGCCGAAACCGAGATACAACGAGAACAACGTGGTGATGACGTAGAGCCACGGGGAGAATCGTTCGACCGTGATCAACGTCACGCCCGCGCCCACTCGCAAGACAAAGCCCGCCGAAACGAACAGCACATCGAGGATCGGCACATGTTTAAGCCAGCGCGAGTAAATGATGTTAATGATGAGATACGCCGCAAGATAAACGGAGAACAACGGCGCAAGCAAATATCCCAACGACAACGAGATCAACGCGAGCGCGAACGCTGCGCCCCACGCCGCGCTGACCGATAGTTCGCCTGATGCAATGGGGCGATGCTTTTTCTCCGGGTGCTTTCGATCAGCCTCCATGTCAGAAATATCGTTGAAGAGATAAACCGCGCTGGAGATCAAACAGAATAAAAAGAATCCCGCAAGCGTGCGCAAAAATGATTCGCGCAGAAACAGCTGTTTGTCAAAAATGAGCGCGAAGAACACGAAGCCGTTCTTCGTCCATTGGCGCAGGCGCATGGTTTTGAGCAAAGCTTTGAGCATGGACATATTTTACCCGACTACAAAATACGCAATACTGCGTACTGCGTATTGCGTATAATGTGATTATGCCAAAAGTTCGTTTGGATGTTTTACTCGTCGAGCGCGGACTCGCCGAATCGCGCGCCAAGGCGCAAGCCCTCATCATGGCGGGACAAGTGCGAATCGCGGATCAGGTCGCGTTGAAGGCTGGGGCGTCCGTGGACAGCGAATCCACCGTGACAGTTGACTCCGGTCCGCGTTTCGTCTCACGCGGCGGCGAAAAACTAGATGGCGCGCTTGAAGCGTTCAACATCGACGTGAAAGATTTTGTCTGCGCGGATGTCGGCGCATCCACCGGTGGATTCACCGACTGCCTGCTCCAACGCGGCGCGGCGAAAGTCTACGCGATTGATGTGGGCAAAGGCATTCTGCACTGGAAACTCCGCAACGATCGGCGCGTAGTTGTGATGGAGGAGACCAATGCGCGGTATGTCGAGTCATTGCCTGAGCGGGTTGATCTCGTGACGATTGATGCTTCGTTTATTTCGTTGAAGATACTTTTACCCGTTGTAAGAAAATGGTTTGCCCTCTTTCATCTTTCGTCTTTCGTCGAGAAAGGAAAGAAGAAAGAGGAAAGAAACGGAATCGTTGCCCTCATCAAACCGCAATTTGAGGCTGGGAAAAAAGATGTCTCGCGCGGCGACGGGGTGATCCGCGACCCGGAGATTCACAAGCAAGTGCTTCTCGATGTGCTGTCTTTCGCCCAAAACGAAGGCTTCGGCATCCGCGGGCTGATCAAGAGTCCGCTGTTGGGACCGAAGGGGAATGTTGAGTTTTTGGCGTGGATGGATCAGGCTTCCAGTCCAGAGAGAAGTGATTTGGAAGATTTGATAGAGAAGGCGATCAACCCTATGTAACGGTAAACAAGGAATCTTCTAGGAGTTCTTACTTCAACTTGTAATACGTATTCTTGCCTTTTCCCTCGCGTTTGATTAACCCCATTTCGATCAATTTATTGAAGTCTAACCTGCGGGTCGGTCGCGCTCGATTCGCCAAGCCCGCATAGTCCTTGTCTGTGATATAGCCTTTATCTTTCATGAAATTAAGAATCTTATGATGATACGGCTTGAGTTCATCATGCGGACTTTTGCTGGAACGCGGCAGGATTTTTTCGACGCGTAGAAGTTCATCTATAATGCCGCCCGTGAAATATTCTAGCCATGAGCTGAAATCAACTGCGTTCGAAATCTCGTAGTAGTTTCCTCGCACACCTACTGTTTGAAAATAGCGGGTCACATTTTGGTTATAGTAATTCTCGAAGCTGAACAAGTTGAATGTATTCAATCCCATATTAGCCAGCAATATCTTCGTAAGCAGGCGCGTGGTCCTGCCGTTCCCATCCATGAAGGGATGGATGATCACCATCTGCTTGTGAAATAATCCAGCCAGAATCAACGGGTCTATTTTGGTTATATTGTTTTCAACGAACAGGATCAACTCCTTCACCAGAGCAGGGACATCAGAGGCATCGGGGGGCCAGTAGATCGTGGTTCCCGAACGCGGATCGTTTACGAAAACAGGATCAATTCTCAGTTTCCCCGATTGCGACGCGGGCAGTAATTTATTCGTCACCTGTTTATGGATTTGTAATATCAACGACAGTGTGACAGGGATTGCGCCCCTGCCAAGTTTGTCATTGATCTCCCTCATCGCTTTGTTGTAGTTCAAGACCTCCCGTTCGCTGTCGCGGATGTTCTGAGGCGCGTTTTTGAGAATCCGCTTCACGTCCGTCAGCGGGAGAGGGTTCCCTTCGATGCTTGTGGATGCAAAACTCGAAACCGCCTCGGCGTCTTTTTGTAATTCCATCAACACCGCGTGCGGAAATCGCCGTTGGTTCAGAGCCTGCGTCAGACTGGTAATTCGTTTGATATTTTCAAGCAGGGCGTGGGTAATCTCGTATTTAGGTTTGAACATTAGTCGAATTATAGTCGAATCTTAGTCAAACGGAACGCGCGTAGTGAGACAGCGAGACGACCTTGCGTCAAAATCCCGAATGGATTCGCGGTGCCCTTACTTCGGCAATTCCACCATAATTCCCTCAAACCGACTGAAATGCTTTTGGTCGAAGGTGTAGATTTTATCCACATCGTTCTTGACCATCCATGCCGCGTTGAAGGCATCAATAAAATCTACGTTTTTGTCGGCGTAGGGGACGATCGCCTGCAAGACCAGATCTGAATCGATCACGTCCAAGCCATCGGTATTCAAAATCCCCAAGACCATTGTCTGAATCTCTTTCTTATCGAGTTCGTAATAACTTTCCAGCGTCCAGACGATCTCGGCAATGACCATGCTGGTCGTAACGAGATTGACTTTTCCCTTTGCCGCTTGCTGAAGCAGGGACTCGACCAAGTCCGCCTGAGCAGGGACATCGTCCGTGAGATACCGCAGAAACAGATTGGTATCCGCAAAGACGGTTTCAGCGTCCATCCTTGTTTCCCCTTTTTGCGGCACGTTTTGTCTTGACCTGCTTGCGAATGGAATCAAAATCCTGTCTGCCTGAAACCTTTACGCGTCCGCGCAGTTCCAGCAGTGTGTGTGTGATGGGCTTGATGACAACCTGCTCACCGTCAATGACGAACGCGATCTGGTCGCCTTCCGCAACCTTGATCTTCGTCCGCACTTCTTTCGGCAGGACGATCTGTCCGCGCCGCCCAACTCTTGTGGCTAACATGTGAAATCTCCTGTGGCTGACAAAAGTAGATTTTGTCAGTCACTTTCACATTTTATCAGATTTATGGGAAATTGGACTTTCCTGCGCCCTACTTTTACCGAAGGGGAATGCTGAGTTTTTGGCGTGGATGGATCAGGCTTCCACTCCCGAGCGTAGCGATTTGGATAGTTTGATCGGAAAATTAGGTATATAATCCAAGCATGGTTTTACCAGTCACCATCGAATCCAGCGCAAAGAGACTCTTCCCGAACCTGTCTCCTGAACAGGCGATTGTGGAACTGTTGCTCGAACACGCCCAGCGTAACCTGATCAAATATCAGGCAATGTCACGCGATTTCGAGAAGAAATATGAACGAGACTTCGAAACGTTCCGCAAGAAAATCCTCACATCAAAGCCAAAATCGGAAGCGGAGCAGGATTACTTTGATTGGGAACTTGCCGTGACGGGCATCGCGGACATGAGAGCCGAGATCAAGCGGCTTAAGGCGTTGCAGAAAAAATCATGAAAGCGGAGGAGTTGCCCGCCACCCTAGTGATGGAAC
>BQMV01000370.1 GCA_022181005.1 Anaerolineaceae bacterium
CACCGCCGTTCTTGCGCACATAGCGATAGCGGATGACGGCTTGATCGGGAATATCCAGTTGGGCGGCGTACGTCACGGCGTCGAGCGACGACATAGAGTAAGGCGTTGGGTTGTAGGCGAGCCCGGTGACTTCGTCTACTACGCTCAGATCGAGCGTTTCGCCGGGTAGAAGCGGTTCCGGTAAGCGAACGGTGAAGGCAACCTGCGCGCGCGGCGCGGGTGTGTTGATCGGCTCGGAGGGGGCTGGCGTGCTGGCGCTGGAGGTTGGAAAGATGGGCCATTCAAGCAGCGAAAAAGCGCATGCCTGACTGGTCAGCGAAAGGATGATGACGTAGATGAAAAGATGACGCGATACTGCGCGTGACTTCATGGCGTTCTCCTCTGTTTCGTTCGTGCTTATACCTCGGGCTCAGACTTGCGTTCCTGGTTGGGCGGCGCGCTTCTTCTACGCATTGCGGCGGCGAGATGGCTTAAGCCGATGCTGGCGAAGTATAACAAGATCATCGGCAACATGACCAATCCCATATTAACCGGATCTACCGTTGGCGTCACCGCCGCAGCGATGATCGCGATCACGACGATCGCCGCTCTCCATTGTTGCGCTAGCGTAGCCGGCGATACCACCCCGAGGTAGCTTAGCGCAAAAATAACAAGGGGAAATTCAAAGAAGACGCCGATCCAGGTCATGAGACTTGTAATAAATCCAAAGTATTCTTTTGCCGCCCAGAATTGCGAAATGGCGGTAAAACTTCCGAGAAAGGGCAGCGCGGCGGGAATCAAGACGAAGTAGGTGAATGCAACCCCGAGGACAAAGAGAAATGATGCGGTGGGGATGATCAGCAGTGTGTAGCGTTTCTCGCGCGACGACAGACCTTTGGCGGCGAACCACCAGAATTCGAATGCAATATACGGTAGAGAGATGATGAAGCCGCTCGTCAGCGCGACGCGCATGAAGACGCCGATCTCTTCAGTTACTTCGATGGCTTGCAAATTTGGCAACCCGCCTACGGGACGTGCGAGATATTCCATTAAGGGCAGCGTGAAATAAAAGGAGACGCCTACAGTCAGCGTCAGACAGAGGACGATTCTTAAGAGATGCCCGCGTAGATCTTCAACGTGATCCCAGACTTCTTTTTTGTAGCTTTCTTTTGAGTCAGAGGCGAGGAATGTCCAGGCGCGTTTTGTCAATATGAACGGGGTCGCTAGAATGCGGTAGAACAGCGCGAACGGAAAGAGCGCTGCGCGAAATATATTTCGGAACGCGTTAGTCATTTGATGAGGGCGGTTCTTCTTCGGGCGCAGCCACAGAAGAGCTATGATCGGGAGTTTTGGACGGAGATAGCGGCTGAGCGGGTAGAGAGATCAGCTTGCGTTTGCGCGGATTTGCGATCTTGAGCAAATCTTGCTCCGCTTCCCAATCTTCTAAATTTGCTTCGCGCATTAATTTATTTGGTAAATGGCTAAGTTCATTCGACGCGTTGCGGAACATTTGCCAAAGTTCGGAACGATTCATTTTATTCAACCAGCGTCCCAGCGCGCGCCCTGTTTTTTGCAGGTCTTTCGGTCCCAGCGCGATGACGGCGATGACAAGAATGAAGATAAGTTCGGAAAAACCGATGCCGAAGATTTCCATTTATGCCTTTTGCAACGCTTGTCGAATTTCTTGACGACGCTCTGCCAGCGAACCAAGCACGCCGTTGACGAAACGCGGCGCCGAATCGGAGCCGTAGGATTTCGCCAGTTCTACCGCTTCGTTGATCGCCACTTTCATCGGCGTATCGTTGGCGGCGACAAGTTCCCATAGCGCGATGCGCAAGATGTTGCGGTCAATTGCGGCGATCTGGTCGAGGGGCCATTCCGGCGCGTAGTTTGCAATGGATTGGTCGAGCGGCTGGGTGAGAGGGAGAACGCCAAAAACGATACTGCGAGCGAACTCGGAGAGATCGTCCGGTAAAGGCGCTTCGTTCAGCCGGGCTTGGAAGACTTCGCCGGGCGGATGATTCACCATATCTACTTCGTAAAGTACTTGCAGGGCGAGCGCGCGCGCCCTGGTGCGGGGTTTCATTGCGACTGCGCTTCTCCGTTATAGTCTATATCTTCCACGTGCACTTCGATCGAACCGACTTCCATGCCGACGAGTTCTTGCAGCGCGCGCGCCACCTGCGCTTGCGCATTGCGGCTGGTCTCGCGGATATCGGCGCCTTCTTTCAACACAAGATGCAGATCGGCGGACGCGATATTATCCTCGACATACAACCGCACGCCATTGTGAGCTCCGCGTCTGAAAAGGCGGTTCACTCCGCCGACGACATTTGCCATGCGGCTAACGCCCGGCGTGCTCAACGCTGAAAGTTTCACGATCGTAAGAAGCGCGTCGGGCGAAATAGTGGTTTTATCAAGAGAGGGAGAGTCTGACATTGATAATCCTTATAAGTAGAGGCTAATCTTTAGTCTCTACTCTTCTTTACATCATCGCCATTCCGCCATCCACGCCCAGCACTTGACCGGTAATGAACGCGGCTTGGTCTGATGCCAAAAACGCAACAGCGTACGCGATCTCTTCGGGCTTGCCTTTTCGCGCCAGCGGGACTAATTTCAGCGCGGCTTCGAGGGTTTCGGCATTCATCTGCTCTAAAATTTCCGTGTCAACAAACCCCGGGGCGATCGCGTTGACGGTGATGTTCCGCGCCGCCACTTCGCGCGCCAGTGATTTTGTGAATGCGATCTGTCCGCCTTTGGAAGCGGAATAATTCACCTGACCCGGGTTGCCCATCTGCCCAGCCACCGAAGCCATGTTGATGATCCGCCCGACACGTTTTCGCATCATGTGTTTGACCGCGGCTTTTGAACAATTGAACGTGGATTTGAGATTGGTCGTGATGACCGAGTCCCAATCCGATTCAGACATCATCATGATCAACGTATCTTTTGTGATGCCCGCATTGTTGACGAGGATGCTCAGGTCGCCGAATGTTTCAATCGCAAATTTGATCAACGCTTCGGCTTGCTTGAAGTCAGACACGTCCGCTTGAAACGCGGCGGCTTTTCCTCCCGCCGATTGAACGGCTTTCACCACCTCGTCCGCCGCGTCGGAGGATTTGTTGTAGTTGACGACCACTGCCGCGCCGCGCGCCGCGAGTTCGAGCGCCACCGCGCGACCGATCCCGCGCGAACCGCCGGTCACCACCGCGACTTTGTTTTCAAGCGATAACGAATCTGTCATGTGCAAGTCTCCTCGCGCGAAATTATACACCGTGTTGGTATTGTGCACTTCGTGCTGCGTAATCGCTATCCTTTTTCTAATCCAGTCCCCAACGTCAAACCGCCGCCCAATGCGATTACCGCCGCGAACAAAAACACATCCTGCCAAAAGCGGATGGGAAACAGGCGGATCAATGTGTCCGAATACAAGAACAGCCACGAGTCGCCCTCAAAAAATAATTTGTGAAATGCGGTGAAGAATCCCCAAAAGACATTGGGATTGATAACGATTCCCACAATGACGATCAATCCGATGGCGGCCGCCAACCCGACCATCAACCACCCGCCTCGCCTCAAGCCCTGACGGTATGTCTGCTCCCGGTGAGCGATCTTTGACCAAATCCCCAGCCCGAGCAGAATCGCAAGGGTCACATACCAAACATTCAACGCGCCCTTTGTCACCCGCTTCACATCCTCCATGTGACTCAATTCGCGCTCGTTATACAGAGGAGTTCCATCATCGAAGGTCAGATCGCCGAGATATGAAATGTCCGCGTTGTTGACGAGATACTTCAACGCGTACGGCGCCCACTTCAACCGGTCTTCTTTGGTGAAGCCGTATTCGTCGGGCGGAAAGCGCGGCATGTTGTATTCGATATGCAGGAAGGCGGTAGTTAATAACAACCGCAGCGCTAATCCGATGAGGGCGAGGGGGATGAGGAGGGTGATGAGTAACGAGAGGATTTGGAACATTTGATTTTTCATATCTGTCTTATTGTAAGACAAATTGCATAATTGCAGGTACAGAAGGGCTATGCAAAAAAAAAAAACACCTTGTGGTATAAACAAATTTGCTGACAGGGTTTGTTGTAATCATTGAAGGAGGCAGTGATATGGAAGATCAACAGCGCCAATTTACCGATAAGGAAATAGAAGTAATTCATCTGTTGCTGGAAGGTAAAAGCACACAGGAGATTGCCTTGCAACTTGGCGTTTCGACGCGCGCGATTGAACATCACCTGACTCACATCTTCGAGAAATTGAATGTAGGGTCACGAACAGAAGCAGCGTTGATGCTTACTCACTTGTTCAAAAAGTAACAAGATTCGGGAATCCGTAGTTGCAAATAAATTCAAAATGCTTATTATAGTTTTAATTGGCTTGAGTGGTTAGATAAAAACCTGCTCTACTACTTTTGTGCCGTTTCCCACTCATTCATTAACTCGTCATGTTTCGCGAGGAAGGAGTAAACGCTCATGTTAAGCCGAATAGAAAAAGAGAAGGCGATGATAACAAAAAGTCAACTAGGAAAATTCTTTATTGTTCTTTCTGTCTCGTTTTTTATAAGCCAAGGTTGCGCCAGAATTAACTCTGCTTCCCCATTCTCTTCGGGGGCGCCTCATACGGGAACGCCTACCAAAGCGGCCCTTCCTAATCTTACAGGTACGCCTACCTTCACACTAGCGCCTAAAACTACTCTTACCATCGTTCCATCCGGCATATTTGCGTTGTTGATCTACCCTCCTTTGGTGATGAATTATGATGTATCTGTGTGGAAGGATGAGTCGCATTACGCAGAAACATCATCTAGCCCGGTATACTCAGTTCTGAATTACCTTCAATCTTTAAGCCTCGAGACTTGTCAAATAGGAATACAAGGACCGACAGGTGATTTTCCTTTTACGCCCGAAGCCATGCAACTCGGCGTTGTTAAATATGAAGTCATAACCTTTACAGATGCGCCGCCTGGCTTAAATACGGCATATTACATTGAAAATAATTCTCTTATAGGATTCAACTATGAAGCAGGCGCTTCAGTATTGGTAGTTCAAGCCAGTTTATCTGAATGGAGTGAGTGTAAGGCCTTGGCAGAAAAAGTTCTTTCCACCTTGCGTATTCCCTAGATTTATTCCAAATACCCCGTCCCACCCTCAAGGATGAACCGAATCACCATATCGTTGACGATCCATTCGATGGGCGCGTGGTCGTCGGTGAAAACGGTGGTGGTCTCGTACTCCGTTTTGAGGTTGGCGAAGGTCACTTGCATGGCGGTGATGAGCAACGGATTGACCGTCGGATCGTTCGATAATGTCAGCAAGTTCATCGCAAAGTTTTCAGGGATGGTTTTCTGCTTGGTGGCGAAGATCATCGTGTTCAATGAGCCGGGGATATCCACTGTATAAATGGAAGGGAAAATAGTCGCCATTGTGGTGGCGAGTCCGTTGATGAGGCGGCGGTCGCCGGGGACGGAGGCGGAGTTGATAGTGAGCACCCCGTTCTCCGTCAGGTGTGAAGCGCAGATCTCGAAGAATTCCCGCGTCGTCATGTGCGGAGGGATGTACGGCGGGCGGTACGCATCCACCGCAATGATGTCATATTTTTGTTCGCTTCGTTCGAGGTTGAGGCGACCATCGCCGATGATGACATTTAGGTTGGGCATGGTCATGTCGAAATAGTTTTGCCCCACTTCGACGATCTTCGGGTCGAGTTCGTAGCCGTCAATGGGGATGTCGCCGTAGACTGCCGTCATTTGCCGCGCAGTCGTCCCCGCCGCGAGACCGACGATGGCGACGCGCTTAACGTCTGATGGTTTGCGGTTTGCATAAAAATACGGGCTGGCGAGGAATTGATCCCACGGCCCGTTGTATTGAAGCGTGTCGGGACTGTAGATCGAGTGAACACCCTGTCCCTCGTTGAGGCGCAGAATCGTGAAGCCGTTTTGATTCAACACTTCGATGTAGTTGTACGCCGATTCGGTCTCGTAGACTTGCGCCGCGTTTGTTTTCAAGGATTGATTCGCGGTGAGCAATGCCAGTGCGATCAACACGAACGGCATCCAAACATGCTTGAGCATGTCGCGTTGACTGGCAAAACGCGCCAACCCAATGAGCGCGACCAGCAAAAGAATCATGCTAAATAATAGAAACGTGTTTTTCGTTCCAATCGCGGGGATGGTGACGAGGGTCGGCAAAAACGTCCCGATGAAAGAGCCGAGAGTTGAGATGGAATAAATTTGTCCCGATATTTGTCCGGCGCGGGAGGTGTCGTCAACGGTTAGGCGAATCGCGTACGGCGAGATTGTGCCGAGCAAAGTGATGGGAACGATGAACAGAACCAACACCGCAATGAACGACGCGCCGAGGATCCCCACTTGCAGTGAATCGAACGCGGTCGCCGCGGCTCGCAAAACGGGACTCGCAATGTACGGGACGAGTCCCAGCGTGAACGCGCCCCACGCAAGGACGCGGTACATCGCGGCGGGAGTCGGGTTTGCATCCGCCCATTTGCCGCCGAGGAAATATCCGAAGGTGAGGTAGATCAGGATGAGCCCGATGATGCTCGCCCAGACGATGTTGCTCGTGCCGAACACGTTGCCGATGAGTCGTCCCGCCGCGAGTTCGGCGGCAAGAGTGGTCATACCTGAGATGAAGACGGTGAAGAGGAGATATTTTTTCATTTGAGGGGATTATACCGTTTGAACGAGCAGCCGATTTAGCCTGTTTTGCTATGGTAAAATCTCGCTTCTATGATTGAGCCGGCAGAACTCTCGG